>CAJFUM010000099.1 GCA_904420285.1 uncultured Clostridia bacterium
AATTTACATTAAATTTTTCTTATACAATCATTTATTTAATGTAAATTAAACTTATAAAATTGATTGTAAATATATTATACGAGGAAGATTTAATATGAAACCAATTGAAAAAATAACATTAGTACTTTTTTCTAGCTTAATGCTAATAGCATCAGTAATATTATGCTTAACAGTATTTGGCTGGATTGATGTTGAAGTTTTATCAAATGTAGTAGAAATTGCAATCATGGATTCTGTAACATCAAAAGTTATTTTAGCTTTATCAATAATATTTATATTATTATCAATTAGATGTATATTCTTTGATTCTAGTTCAAAAGAAAAAGAAGAATATAAAAATGGTATATTACTAGAAAATTCAAATGGAAAGTTATTAATAACTAAAGAAACTATAGAAAATTTAGTTAGTGCTGTAGTTAAAGGATTTGATAGTGCAGAAGATGTAACAACTAGAATAGAATTAGACAATGCAAACAATTTAACTGTTTTTGTAAATTTATGTGTTAAAGAAAATGCAGTAATAAAAGAATTGTCTTCAAACCTTCAAACAAAAATAAAAGAAGCTATAAAAAAATCTTCTGATTTGGAAGTAAAAGAAGTAAATATAAAAGTAAAAAATATAGAGCCAGTGAAAGAAAACACAATAGAGGCATAAGAAAGGAAGAAAAGTAATTATGGATGATTTTAAAAAATTTATGTCTGAATATGGCGGAATGATTATAGGCGTTTTAGTGGCTATAGTTTTATTATTAACCAAATTTTACTTGTTAATAATAGCAATAATATTAATAGTAGTATGTGGATATGCTGGACATTATTTTCAACATAATAAAGATAATGTTAAAGATAAATTAAAAAATTTTATAGATAGATTATAATAAAGGGGATTAATGGAAACAAAATGAGTATGTCAGATAATAGAAAAGTAGCATTTGAAATAGTATATAGTTTAGAATCACAAAATACAAATTATGAAGATTATAAAGAAATTGTAAATATGTTCTTTGAAGAAAGAGATATTCATGGAAAAGCTACAACTAAATATATAAAAGATGTAGTATATGGTACTAAAAGGCATGGAAAACAAATAAAAAAACAAATAGAAGATTGCTTATCAGAAAAATGGAGTTATGAAAGACTTTCAAAAGTAAATATTGCTATTTTAGAAGTCGCTATTTTTGAAATGTTATTTTTAAAAACACCATATAAAGTTGTAATTAACGAAGCAGTAGAACTTGCAAAAGCATTTGGGGATAGTAAATCACCAGCATTTATAAATGGAGTATTGGCAAGTATTGTAAAGAAAAATAAAATAGATGAGGTAGAAACAAATGACTAAAAATCCAATTAGTGTATCTGAATTAAATAAATATGTATATGATAAAATATCATCAGATCCAGAACTAAGTAATGTATTAGTAAAAGGTGAAATTTCAAATTATAAGCATCATTATTCAGGACACTTATATTTTACATTAAAAGATGAATCTTCATTAATAAAATGTGTAATGTTTAAAGGATTTGCATCTAATTTAAATTTTGAACCAAAAGATGGTATGAAAGTTATACTACTAGGAAATGTTACAGTTTATGAAAGAGATGGGGTATATCAAATAAATTGTAGAGCAATGCAAGAAGATGGAATGGGAAACTTATATAAAGCTTTTGAAGAATTAAAAAACAGATTATCAAAAGAAGGTTTATTTGATGTATCACATAAAAAGAAAATTCCAGTGATGCCTAAGTGTATAGGTGTACTTACATCTAATACTGGTGCTGTAATAAGAGATATTATAAATGTATCTACTAGAAGAAATCCTAATGTATATATAAAACTACTTCCAGTTCCAGTACAAGGAGAAGGAGCTGCAGAAAAGATAGTAGATGCAATTAATATTATGAACGAACAAAAACTAGCAGATGTTATAATAGTTGCAAGAGGAGGAGGTTCATTAGAAGATTTATGGCCTTTTAATGAAGAAATAGTTGCACGAGCTATATATAATTCGGAATTGCCAGTAATTTCAGCTGTAGGACATGAAACAGATTTTACAATAGCTGATTTCGTGGCAGATTTAAGAGCTCCAACACCTTCAGCAGCAGCAGAACTTGCAGTACCAAATATAAATGATGTGATAATAAAACTAAATACATATAATAATAGATATAGACAAGCTTTAAAGAAAAAAGTTGAGCTTATGAGATTAAGATATGAAAAATGTATGAATAGTAGAGTATTTAAAGAACCAACTCAAAAAATAAATGAAAAATATATGTATATAGATATGAAAGTAAAATCTATAGTTACTGCAATCTCAAATATATATAATAACAAGAGAACAAATATGGTTAAACATATAACAAGATTAGATGGATTAAGTCCATTAAAAACTTTAACAAGAGGATATTCAATAGTAGAATTAGATGGTAAAGTTGTAAAATCAGTTAATCAATTAAATAAAGATGATGAAATTAAACTTAGGTTAATTGATGGAATAACTAATGCAAAAATAATGTAAGGAGGTATACATATGAACAAAAATATAAAAAAAGTGCTATTAGTATTAGTTGTTGCTTTAATTATATTCGCTATAATTTGGATGGCATATGAATTAATAAAACCAGAACCAGCTAGTATAAATCCTGTAAATGAATTACCAAATGAAAATATGGGATTAGATAATGTAATTAATGATATTTTAGAAGATGAAGAAAAAAATACAGTAAATGAAAATGTAGTAGAAGAAGATGATGATGATAATTCTGAAAATGTAGTTGAAGAAGAAACAAATAAAGAAAATAATAGTAATGATAATGATTCTGAAATAGTTTCTGGTTCTAGTACAAATAGAAAAGAAAAAGCTGTTGAGCTTGCAAAAAAATATTATGAAAAAGAATATGGAAGTACAGATGGTATATATTTTGAATATGATTCTATACATAGTGATGGAAGATATATAGTAAGAGCAGGAACAGCCGATACTAAAACAGTATGGCTTCTAGTTGATATTAATACTGAAATTGTAACAGAAAAGTAATTGGAAATTAAATGAAAGGGAAAAAAGATGGAACAAGAATTAAGTTTTGAAGAGAATATGAAAAGATTAGAAGAAATAGCAACTGAATTAGAAAAAGGAGATTTAGATTTAGATTCTTCAGTAGCTAAATTTGAAGAAGGAATGAAAATTTCTAAACAATGTAATGAAATGCTAGAAAAAGCAGAAAAGAAAATAACAATGCTAATTAAAGGCGAAGATGGTAAATTAGCAGAAGAAAATTTTGTACAAAATGAGGATTAATTGAAATGATGGGGATAATTTTTGAATATAAGTACTTAATTGTACCATTTGCTACTTGGTTTTTTATACAACTATTTAAATTAATATATGATTTAGTAACAACAAAAAAATTTAATTTTAAAAGAATACTAGGTGCTGGAGGAATGCCAAGCTCTCATTCAGCTGTTGTTGTTTCATTATCAACAATGATTGGAAAAAATTATGGTATTAATTCCGCTATATTTGGACTATCTATAATATTTGCATTTGTAGTTATGTATGATGCTGCAGGAGTAAGAAGAGCAGCAGGGAAGCAAGCAAAGCTACTTAATAAAATTGTTCAAACTCCAGGACTTACAGGAGTAGAAGTTTCTGAAAAATTGCAAGAAGTCCTAGGACATACACCTACACAAGTTTTTGTTGGAGCTTTTATAGGATTAATCGTAGGATTAATTTTTGGATAAGATTATAAATAGCAGGTCCTTATTTTAGAGAGGGTGATAGAAGTGGAAGATGTAGAAATTGCAAGAAATACTAAATTGGAAAGAATTGAAAAAGTTGCAGAAAAAATAGGAATACCGGAAGATGAACTAGAACTTTATGGAAAGTATAAAGCAAAAATATCTTTAAAGAGTTTAGAAAGATTAGAAAATAAAGAAAATGGAAAATTAGTTTTAGTAACAGCAATAAACCCAACTCCACTTGGTGAAGGAAAAACTACAATGGCAATAGGTTTAGCAGATGGATTAAATATTTTAGGACAAAATGCTGTTTTAGCTCTAAGAGAACCATCATTAGGGCCAGTATTTGGAATAAAAGGAGGAGCAACAGGTGGAGGACATTCTCAAATTGCACCAATGGAAGATATAAACCTACATTTTACAGGAGATATTCACGCTATAACATCTGCTAATAATTTATTATCTGCAATGATTGATAATCATATATATTTTGGTAATGAATTAGGCTTTGAAAAAGTAACATGGAAAAGATGTTTAGATTTAAATGATAGACAATTAAGAGCAGTAGAAACTGGATTATCTGGTGAAAAAAGAATTGTACCAAGAATGGATGGATTCGATATTTCAGTAGCATCTGAAATAATGGCAATATTTTGTTTAGCTACAGATATTAATGATTTAAGAAGAAGAATAGGAAATATAATAATAGGATATAATAAAAATAATGAACCTATTACTGCAAGAGATTTAAAAGCAGAAGGTGCTTTAACAGTTCTTTTAAAAGATGCATTAAATCCTAATTTAGTACAAACACTAGAACATACACCTGCAATTGTTCATGGAGGTCCATTTGCTAATATTGCACATGGCTGTAATAGTGTTATTGCAACTAAGATAGCACTAAAACTTGGAGATTATGTTGTTACAGAAGCTGGATTTGGAGCCGATTTAGGAGCAGAAAAATTTTTAGATATAAAATGTAGAAAAGCAAATCTAGAACCTTCAGTTGTAGTATGTGTTGCTACAATTAAAGCATTAAAATACCATGGTGGAGCCCAAAAAGAGGAAACTAAAATAGAAAATATTTCTGCACTAGATAAAGGATTACATAATTTATATAAGCATATAGATAATATAAAAAATAAATTTGGTTTAAATGTTGTTGTTGCAATAAATAAATATATACATGATACTGAAAAAGAAATTAGTTATTTAAGAGATAAATTAAATGAAAAAGGAATAGAATTAAGTGTAGTTGAAAGTTGGGAAAATGGCGGAGAAGGCGCTATAGATTTAGCAAAAAAGGTAATAGAACTTTCAAACAATAAAACTAAATTAAATTATATATATAATTTAGATGAAAATATTAAGCAAAAAATAACAGATGTAGCAACTAAAATTTATGGGGCTTCTGGAGTAGAGTTTGATGACGAAGCAGAAGAAAAGATAAATCAAATAGAAGAATTAGGATATGGTAATTTGCCTGTATGTATTGCAAAAACACAATATTCTTTATCAGATGATGATAAAAATCTGCAATGTATAGAACCATTTAATATACATGTAAGAGATGTTATTTTAAAGTCTGGAGCAGAATTTATAGTAGTTATAACAGGAAAAATAATGACAATGCCAGGGTTACCAAGAATGCCAGCTGCAGAAAAAATAGATATAGATGAAAATGGAAATATAATTGGAATATTTTAAATAATTGTATATTAACACCAATTCTGGATAAAATAAAGTTAAAATTTTATTAAGAAAGTGGTGTTATTTTTATGGCTGTAAAAATAAAGAAAAATTTAAAGGCGATAATTATAATATTTTTAGTAAGTACATTATTTGTTTCATATAATATATTTTTAAGAAACAATGAAGCATTAGCATTATCTAAATATGGTTCAAGAGGAGAAGAAGTAAGAACTATACAAACTAAATTAAAAAGATGGGGATATTATAAAGGAAACGTAGATGGAATATATGGTAGCCAAACCATGGAAGCAGTAAAATATTTTCAAAGAAAAAATGGTCTTACAGTAGATGGAATTGCAGGAACTAAAACTCTGCAAGCAATGGGAATATATAATTCTTCTGGAAATAGCTCAAATAATTCAAGTGGATCTACAAATTCAAATGATTTAAATCTGCTCAGTAGATTGGTATATGGAGAAGCTAGAGGAGAACCGTATACAGGACAAGTTGCTGTTGCAGCAGTTGTGCTAAATAGAGTTAAAAATAGTTCTTTCCCAAATACTGTAGCAGGAGTTATATATCAAAAGGGAGCTTTTGATGTTGTATCTGATGGACAAATAAATCTTACTCCTAATGAAACTGCAAAAAAAGCAGCACAAGATGCATTAAATGGATGGGATCCTTCTAATGGAGCAATTTATTATTTTAATCCAAGCACTGCTACAAATAAATGGATTTGGTCTAGGCCAATGACTGTTACAATTGGAAAGCATCGCTTCTGTAAATAAATGGCTTTATTATATTATGAAAAAGAGTAATAGACATTACAAATTACTGCTTATACTTTTGTAAGCAAAATATTAAAATATTTACATTTTATTTTTAACCGCTTACTCCAATCTAGTGATGGTATAATAATTTTGCAATCGCGGTTGCAAAATTATAAAAAATCGTTTTAGCCCCAAAATCTAAAGCGATTTTTTTTATGGAAATTTTTTGTCTACAACCTAAAACTATAAAGTATACCAAAAACAATTTAAAAAGCTAAAAATTGAAAATGAAACGAATAAATGGAAGAAGGTGAGGGAATTTCTGACTTGAATTTAAAAGGTATATGGATACCAATAGAAATATTAACAGATAATAAGTTAAGTGATAAAGAAAAAATATATAAATGTTACAAAATTATTACAGAAAAATTACAATTATATTATATCGTGGGAAAGCCAATATAACGTTGACTACAGCTAAAAAAAGTGTTAATATATACTATAGATTAAATATATAACTTATAAATATTTTATTGTGAATAGGAGTAAATATGTGGGACCTTTAATTATAAAACCAATATATTTGGAAAAGCCATGGGGAAATTCACTTCTTCTATATAAATTTAAGGAGATGTATACCGATTCAAATGTAGGAGAAGTAATAGAATTTGTACTTGATGAAAATAATAAAAGTAATATCCTCAATAAAGATATAAATATGGATACTATATTAAAAGATAAAAAATTATGTAAAAGAATATTTGGAAAAAGTTTTTTTTTATATAAAAATTTCCCTATACTTATAAAAACTTTATTTATTAATGGAGAAATTTCGTTACAAGTGCATCCAGATAATAGATATGCAAGGAAACATGAAAAGTCTTTTGGAAAAAATGAAATGTGGTATGTTTTATATGCAGATGAAAATACTTATGCAAAGATAGGATTGAAATGTAAATTAAATAAAAATGCATTAAAAAAAATAATAGATGAAGAAGACATAACAAAGTATCTAAAAGTTGTTAAAATAAAATCAGGTGATATTATTAATATACCAGCAGGAACTATACATTCAGTTACAGGTAAAGCCATATTGTATGAGGTACAACAAAATAGCAACATTACTTATAGAATTAAAGATAATAATAACAGAAATTTACATATAGAAAAAGCTATTGCAGCATTTAAAAATAATTATATAAACGTAAAACACAAAGAAGTAGGAACATTAATAAAAAATAATTTTTTTAAAGTGAAAAAGGTTAACATATATGGTAAGAAAAAAATTAAAACGTTCAACAAATGTACAATAATAACAGTAGCAAATGGTATGGGAAAAATTATTTCAGCGAGTAATATAGAGATAAGGAAAGGAATGACATTATTAATACCAGCATATATAAATAGTTATTCTATTGAAGGAAATTTAGAATTATTATTAACAAGTTATTAAGGGAGAAAAGCTAATGCAAGTATCTAGTAATAAAGAAACTATATATCCTATAGGTGTTATATGGAATATGGGGAATAAGTTTGCAAGAGAAATAATGTTAAAAATTGCTATAAATCAAGATGTGATACAAGTTAGAGTTTACGATTTAAAAGAAAAATATGACAGTTTTGTATTAGATTGTTATAATGGAGATGATGAAGCCTTTTATGGTGGCTATATATATGAGAAAATAAAAAATATGAAAAAAACAAGTAATACAAAAGCCATTATATTTACAGTAAAAATAGATAATCCAACTTATAGTTTTAATAAAGAAAATGGAGTTAGTCAATGTATAGAATCGAGGGCAATAAAACAAAAAATCAGAGATGAATATTCGAATAAAATAGATGGCTATTTTTTCGATACCTTAATACATATGTCAGATAATGAGGAGGAATCACAAAGAATATTAAAAATATTAAATAAATACGAACAATATGTTGAAGAAGATTATATTAGAAAAGGATACCAGCCAATAATTACTAGGAAAATTGTTAAAGAAGAGAGTAAATCATAT
>CAJFUM010000100.1 GCA_904420285.1 uncultured Clostridia bacterium
ATTTAAAATTCATTAAATTACGGGCATTTAATCTCGGATATGGTAAATCTATAATATAAAAGGGCATTTTGAATTAAATTCAACGTAAACACAATCCAAAGTAAACATAATATCAAATCATTGACTATTTTTCCATTTTATGTTATAATAAAAAAGGTGTTATGAGAAAAAAGAAAATAAATTAGGAGGAATAAATATGGAAAATAAAGTTTTAATTTTTGGACATCAAAATCCAGATACAGACTCTATTACATCATCAATAGTTATGGAAAACCTAGAAAAAAAACTAGGAAATGAAAATGTGAAAGCAGTTAGATTAGGAAATGTTAATAAAGAAACAAAATTTGTACTAAATTTTTTAGGAATGGAAGAACCAGAATTAATAGAAAATATAGAAGATGGGCAAGAAGTTATATTAGTTGACCATAATGAAAATACACAATCTATATCAAATTTATCTAATGCTAAAATTTTAAAAGTAATAGATCACCACACAATGAACTTTGTAGCTCCATATCAATTATATTATAGAGCAGAGCCAGTAGGATGTACTCAAACAGTATTATATAAAATGTATAAAGAAAATGATGTTGAAATTGATAAAAATATAGCAACATTAATGTTAAGCGCTATTGCCTCTGATACACTAGTCTTAAAATCACCTACAACTACAGACGAAGATAGAAAAGTAGTAAAAAAACTAGAAGAAATATCTGGTTTAGATATTAATGTTTTTGGTGTAGATATGTTAAAAGCAGGAACAGATATTAGTGATTATACACCAGAGCAAGTTATAAATATAGACTCTAAATTATTTGAACAAGCAAATAAAAAATTCAGAATAGCACAAGTAAATACAGCAGATTTAGATTCAATATTTAAAAAACAAGCTTATTTTGAGCAAGCAATAAATGATGATATAGAGAAAGAAAATTTAGATTTTTATGTATTTGCAGCTACAGATATAATTAATTCAAATTCTAAAATTATTTCTTTAGGAAACGATGCTCCAGTTGTAGAAAAAGCTTTTGGAGTATCAATAGATAATAACACTGCAATGTTAGAAAATATTGTATCTAGAAAAAAACAAATGTTACCACCAATTTTAGATAGTTTAAAATAAAATTTGTATGTATGTAAATAAAAAACACATCTTATGTAAGATGTGTTTTTTATGGTACAAACGAAGTAGTTATTTACAACTTTTGTGTTTAATAACGATTGATATAAAAACTAATCAATTTATTAAAGTATACATAAATTAAATTTATTTTATTACTTCTGCAAGCTTTTTTTATTTTCTTTTTCTAGTTGCTTTAAACTTTTTTGGGGTGTAGGTAAATCTTCAGGCATAGTTCCACCATTTTTAGCAATTACTTCTCTTATATTTTTTCCAATGTTATAATGAGTTTTATTTGCCTCTTTTTCAGATTGTATATTATCTTTTTTTAATTTTTGTTCTGTTTGAGAAATTCTAAATAAATTTGCTATAAGTTCATCACTACCCATATTGTCTAAGATATATTCTCTATATCTTAATCCTTTTCTTTTAGCAATGTCATCAGCTGTTTCTCCATTATACAAACCTTTATAACCACTATTATGAAATTTATCAAAATTTTTAACTCCTGCGTTTTTCGCAGCTTGATTTAGCGAATAATTACCTTTCCTTGTCAAATCTCTTTGATAAAATCTTTTTTCATCTTCGGTGAGTAGGCTATATTCTTTCTCACTAATTTCTTGTTTTCTAGTTTGAACTGCAAAATATGTTTGAGCTAGAGCAATTACTTTTTTTCTACTATCTCCATTTTGTGCTATTAAATAACAAGCATAACGAGTTAATTTATAATCTTTAATTATAACTTCAGCATTATTAGCACGTTTTGACAACTTGTCGACATCGACAAAATGTTCAAATTCACTAATATCACTATTTTTACATGCTTCTTTTGCTTTATTTATTACATTTTCAAATTTTCTCCATTCTTTATAATTTAGCACTGTTTGTAGTTCTCTTGCATACCAAAATTCAATACCATTTTTATCAATATGTTTAATATCTTCAAATGATTTATTGTTCTTACCTATATCATCCAATAATATCCTCTCCATTTCTTAATATTTTATTTTTGATTATCCAAATATTATTATAAAACAAATGTTTGCAAAAGTCAACTAAAATTTTGTATTATTAATAATTTCAATATTATTAAATAGGTGTAAGACAACAAAAAATATCATCCATTTATGAATGATATTTGTAATTGGTACCGATGGTGGGACTCGAACCCACAAGGTTTCCCGCCAGATTTTGAATCTGGTGCGTATGCCAATTCCGCCACATCGGTATAAAATATTTAACAATTTATATAATAACAAAAAAAAAACAAAAAAGCAAGCTAAAATAAAAATTTTCATAAAAACTTATTAAGTCGATTATTGTAAATTTTTTTAAAATATGGTAATATAATATGTAATTCCAAATAGCAATTAGTAAAAAAACAATAAATATTGTTTGCATTTAATGAAAAGGAGGAAAAATCATGAGTATGGGATTTCATTGGCGGAGCCAGAAAAGCTTAGGTGAAGAAGCATTTCCAGAAGGAACAGTCCAATCTTTTGTAAAAGAAGGTTGGGAAGAAAGCCATCCAAAGAAATTGGATAAAATCCAGATTGAAAAGACTGTTGATTGCTCTGAAATTGCTAGTGTACACATTGATGCAGAGATCGGTAGAGTGCTAGTGGTCAGTGGAGATGAAATTAATTCGAGCATGAGAATTTTGCTCGTAGGTGTTTCTGAGGAAAACCGGAAAATTAATCTTCATATAAGAAAATCCTCTAATCTACTGAATGTAAGAGTGGAGAGAGAAAATGATGAAGAATCCAACAGCAATGTATGTCTGCTAATAATTCTACCAACCTTGGAAATTGATTTCCTGTCGATTCGAGGAGTGGAAGGAGATATCGAAGTCAAAGATGATATTTCAGTACGGTCTCTGGAAATCTCAAACTCCAATGGAGATGTGCATGTGGAAACTAGTGAAGCTAAAAAATTACGTATAACCTCAATCAAAGGTAATATTTGGGTTAGGATAAAAGAATTTGATTCAATTATTCTAAAAACAAATGGAGGTAATGTGATTTTAGAAACGGAAACAGTAGGCTTTGGGATTGAGCACATAAAATCACATGTGGTTGACCAAAGAAATAGTACAAATGCATATGATGAATCTCCATTAGTAGAGATCGTAGCTCCAAATGGATTCTGCATTCTGAAAAAAGACTATATTTTTTGAGACTCATGAAAAAGATCGGTGCTTTTGCACTGATCTTTTTTAAACAAATAATTTTATTATATAAACACTAAATATTATTAATAAGATACAACCTTTAGTTCTAGTAATGGTATTTTTTTTACCTATAAAGTTGAATAAGAAAAGTAAACTTGTAGAAAAAATAAGTAAAATTAAATTTTGATTTAATTCAAAAGTGAAATTTAAAGGGGTAATTACAGCTCCAATTCCAATTATAAGCAATAAATTTAATGCACAAGATCCTATTAAATTTCCAATGGCTAAATCAGTATCTTTTTTTATTACTGCTATTATAGAAGTTACTAATTCTGGTGTAGCAGTTCCAATTGCAATTATTGTTAACCCTATTACTCTTTCAGAAATCTTAAAATATTCAGCTATTTTTACAGAATAGTCAACAACAAAATCTCCACCAAACTTTAATAAAAAAGCCCCTAGTAAAATAAAAAATGCAGATAATAGAGTATTTATTTTTGTCTTGTTCATTTTATTTTCTTTATAAGTTTTTATAATATCCTTTAATTCAATAAAAATTGGATATGAAAAATATATTAGGAACAATATTAATAAGATTACACCATCAAATTTTCCTATAACATTAGCAGAACCATTATAAATAGGTACTTGCATTATAAGTAGTATTATTGCAGAAAATAAAGCAATAGGAATGTGAAACTTTTTAGTATCTTTATCTAATGGTATGGGATGTATTAATGCTATTAAACCTAAAATTAATAGAATATTACATAAATTACTGCCTATAGCATTTCCTAAAATTAAATCAGAAGATTCTATTTGAGCAGAAGTAATTGTTATAATTAATTCTGGCGCAGATGTCCCTAAGGCAACTATTGTAAGTCCTATAAGCATTTCTGGAATATGAAATTTAGTAGCAATATTAGTAGATCCTTTTACTAATAAATTTGCTCCTATCAAAAGTAGTATAAATCCTATTATGATAAATAGTGCATTTAAAACCATAATTTTCCTCCTGGAATATTTAACCATTATAAGTATGCCATATTTAAAAAAATGTATGCAAAATATTTCGAGATTTTCTTGATTTATATGTAAAGTAATGATAAAATATTGAAGGAAAAATATATAATTATATATTTTAAAGACAATTTTAATTAACGGTGATAAAAGTGCCAATATATACAAAAGCAGGACTACCTGTAAATGAAATTTTAAAGAAAGAAAAAATACAAATTATAGATGAAAATGAATTAAACAATAATCTTAGTGAAGATATATTACAAATTGCTATTTTAAACTTAATGCCATTAAAAGAAGATACAGAATTACAATTATTAAGAAAACTATCTAAATCTGGGAAAAATATAAAAATTACATTTATAAATGTAACATCTTATATTAGCAAAACAACATCTCCTGTCCATATGGAGAAATTTTATTCAACTTTTAATGATGTAAAAGACAAATTTTTTGATGGATTAATTATAACAGGTGCTCCTGTAGAGCAAATGGATTTTGAGCAAGTAATTTATTGGGAAGAATTAAAAAAAATAATGAAATGGTCTGAAACACATGCCAAATCTACATTATACATATGTTGGGGAGCACAAGCAGGATTATATTATCATTATGGAATAAATAAACATTTATTAAATAGCAAATTATTTGGAATATTTAGTCACAAAATAGATGATAAGAATTCTAAAATTTTATATGGATTTGAAGATGGTTTTAAAGCACCACACTCTAGGCATACTACAATTTATAAATCTGATATCGAAAAAATACCTGCACTAGATATAGTTGCAGAATCAGATAAAGCAGGAGTTTTTATTATAGAAAACAAAGATAAAAAAGAACTTTATGTAACAGGACATTTAGAATATGCAATAGATACTTTAGACAAAGAGTATAAAAGAGATTTGTCAAAAGGATTAAATATAGAAATGCCAGAAAATTATTATAAAGAAAATAATTCTTCAGAAGAACCATTGTTTAGTTGGAAAGATAATGGAGATAAATTATATTCAAACTGGGTAAACTATTATTTATAAAGAATGTATAAAAAATAAAAAAATTCTATTGATATTTTTTTGATTGTATTATATGATTAGCTAAAGTTTATCATATTTAAAATTAAGGGAGGAAGTACTATAAAATGAAGAAGAAAATAGCTATAGCAATAATCGTTCTTATGCTTTTTTTAGGACTATTCGTAACAAGTTTTGTATATGCAACAGATACAAATACAGTAGATGTAAAGAATGATTCAACAGTAAATTTAGTTCAAATAAAAGAAAAAGAATTAGAGACTCTGCAAGATTATCAAGAATCTTATGGAGACAATACATATGGTTTAGTTGCATATATATTAAATATAATTAGATTATATAGTATACCTTTTGGTTTTGTTGGAATTGCAATAAGTGGTATTTATAGATATATAATTGGAATAAGAAAATTAGATGTTAGAGACAAAGGATTTGGAGCAATGATAGGTATAATAACTGTAATGGTTATATGTCAGGTACTACCATTAGTATTTGCTATAGTTGTAAAAGGCTGGAGGGGTTAACAAATGAAAGTATTATTTGCGGTTAATAATGAAAGTATTTCAGAATCAATTATAAAAAAATATCAGCAAGAATACAAAGAAATTATATCAAGTAAAAATGTTTATTATTTTGATGCAATAACTAGAGAATTACAAAAAGATAAATCTTACGACAGAATTGTTATTAGTGAAGATGTAGAGCCATTTGCTAATAATAATTATGGAGTAATAGATAAATTTATTTTTGAAAGATTAGATAATATTAGTGATGAAGCTGTTACTGTAAGTGGACAAGATATACCAATTATTTTAATTTGCGCAGATAGAAGAACAAAATCTGAAAACTTATTAGTAAAATTATTTGGAATTGGAATTTATAGTGCTTTAATTGGACAAGATAGAACTATTTCTAAAGTATGTGAGTTAATTAATAAACCTCGTAGTAAAAAAGATGCTAAAATTTATTATAGAATTGACTCAGAAGACGTAGAATATAAAGCAGAGAATGAGGGCGATGTAAACGAAGTAGAAATTCAAAACATATTAAATCATTATAAACGTTTAGGAAAAAATGAAGAAGAATATGTTAGAAGTTTTGACAATATTGCAGAACAGTATACTGATGCTCAACTTAGAGTAATATGCAAATTTTTACCAATTAATGTAAAAGCGGTATTGGAAGCTAATTCTCAAAAATACCAAGAATTAGTTACTTTTGGAACAGTAACTCCTAGTGCAAACCAAACTAAAACCAACAAATATGTTCCAAATCAAGAATATCATGAAAAAAAGAAAAAGAAGAATGAAACTAATAAATTAGATATTTTAGAAAGAAATATTGGAAAATCAGAATTAACAAAACCTGTTGTTATTCCAGGAATATCTAGTACTCCAAAAGTTGCAGAAAACATAAATCCATTAGCAGTTAATACAAATACTAATATAAGCAATAATACTGTAACTAATAATATTGTAGAACCACAACAAGTTAAACAAGATAATGAATTAAATAAAAATGAAATAGAAGATATATTACAATCTTTAGAAAATGATATAACAGAAAACAAAGACGAAGAAGTTACAGCTCCCCCTAAGAAAAGAAGAGGAAGACCTAGAAAAATTAAAGAAGTTAACGAAGTAGAAGCACCTAAAAAGAAAAGGGGAAGACCTAGAAAAGTTAATACAGAAACAGAAAACAATACAGATGAAATACAGATGCAAGAAGACAATTCACCAGTAGATTCATTTAGTCTGGGAGAGACTGAAAATAATAAAACAAATGGAGAGATCATTTTACCAGGTTTAGATAATGAACAAGAAGAGCCTGTTAATTTATTTGATTTAACAAATAATGAAGAACAAAATGAGCCAATTTCTAATACAAGAGAAATTGAAGAAATGCATCAATATAACCAATATGAGACTGATTCAAGTTTAAAAAATCTTATAAGTATGTCAAATAAATTAGTGGCATTTGTTGGAACATCAAAAAATGGAACATCATTTTTAGTAAATAATATTGCAGAAAATTTATCTAAAAAAGGTATAAAAGTTGCTATTTTAGATTTAACTAAAAACAAAAATGCATACTATATTTATACTAAAAACGATGAAGCATTAAGAAATATAGCATTTAATTGTATTGATAATTTAAAAAATGGAATGCCTAAAGGTATAGAAGTTAACAAAAATTTAACTGTATATACAACTTTGCCAGAAAGAAATTCTGAATTAGAAGATTACGCAAATATTTTAAAAACTTTAACTCAAAACTATTCTTTAATTATAATGGATTGCGATTATGACACAAATTATGCATATTTTGATTTGGCAAAAGAGATATATTTAATACAAACTTATGATATATTAACAATACAACCATTAACAGCATTTTTAAGAAATTTAAAATCTAAAAACATATTAGATCCAGATAAATTAAGAATAGTATTAAATAAAGTACTTAGAGTTAGAAGTATTACAGAAAGAGTAATTATAGGAGGAATGTCTTCATATAATGATCCTTCAATGTCATACATGACAGAATTATTCAATAAAGACAATGTAAAATATTGTACAATACCATTTGATCAAGAAGTATATTCTAGATATTTAGATGGATTAGTTAATTGTGAAATTTCTACTAAAGGCTATCCAAAAAACTTTATTGCAAGTTTAGATAGATTAGAAAATATGGTATATCCACTATTAAATAACGATAGACCTGCTAATAGATTTAATTCATATAATCACAATAATAGTAGTTTTTCTAGCAATATAAATGATACTTTAAATAAAATGAAAAATAGATATTAATAAATATAGAAAATAGAAGAGGTGATATCTTTTGATAATAGCAGTAATATTGATTTTAGTAATTATTATTGTATTACTAATGCTATATAATATGTCAATCCATAAAAAAATAGAAAATTTTAATAATTTAAATCAAAAAATTACTAATTTAAACATATTACAAGATTTTATGGATACAATAAGTAAATCAGCTTCAGTTGATGAAAAAATAAATCAAATAAATAATATAATTATTGAAAGATATCAAATCAAATATTCTACAATAGTTGTATATGATGGAACAAAATATATTGTAAAAACATCTAATGTTGATAAAAAACATTGGGAAGCATTAAGCAATTTACAATCTGAAGAAATATTTAAAGAAAGTATACAAACTTCAATACCAAAATATGTTACGGTTGAAGGAGAAAATGAAAGATTACCATATCAAAAAATGGAATTCGCTAGAGCTAAGTGTGCTATGTTCTTTCCATTATATATAGATAATGTATATATAGGGTATTGGCTTTTAGAAGGTAGTAGACCTCATGAATTTGATTCAGTTGATACTACGATACTAGAAGTTATAAGAAATAATATTGTAGCTATATTACAAACAGTAGAAAATCAAAAAATAATAGAAAGTATAGTTAGAAATGATAAATTTAGTGCATTAAAAACAGCAGAGTATTTATATGCTGATGGAAGAAAAATTATTGATAAATATACTACATCTGCAGTTTGTATGTTTAAAATAACTAATTTAGAAGAAATAAATGAAGACATTAGTAGAAAAACCGGAGATATGACTATTACAAAAGTATGTGAAGTAGTAAGAAATAATTTGTCTAGTGAATATATTTTTGTAAGATATATGGGGCCTAAGTTTGCAATAGTTTTTTCTGGAATTGAAGAATCAGCAGTAGTAGGCTTTATGGAACAAATAAAAAAGCAAGTGGAAGAATTAGAAATAGAACCGGTTGATGTTGAATTTGAAGATGATGAAGATGTTGTTGCAAAACCTAAGATTAATATTATAATTTCCACATATTATAAAGGTACTGCTCTAGAAGGAGTTTTGAAAAAATTAGAAGAATATTTGGACAGTACTAATGAAAACAAAATAAATCAATTATAAGGAGGTATGATGTATGTCAGTAATTGATGAAACAGTTAGTTTTAAAGTTGAAAGGGATAAAAACATTAAAGCTAGAGAAATATTAAAAGAAGTATATAATGCTTTACAAGAAAAAGGATATAATCCAATAAATCAAATTGTAGGATACATTTTATCTGGAGATCCTACATATATTACTAGCCATAATAATGCAAGAAATTTAATAAGACAAATCGAAAGAGATGAATTATTAGAAAAAATGGTTAAAAATTATATAGGATTAGATGAATAAATGAGAAAACTTGGAATAGATTATGGAGATGCTAGAGTTGGTGTAGCTATAACTGATGAATTAGGAATTACTTCACAAGGATTAGAAACAATACATCATAATGGAAATGATAAAATAGTATTAAAAAGACTAGAAGAACTATTAAAAATATATAATATAGATACTATAGTAGTAGGGATTCCAATTAATATGAATGGTACTAAATCTGAAAGAGTGGAAGTAACAGAAAAATTCATACATAAATTAAAGTGTAAATTCAATAAAGTTAAAATTGAAAGAATAGATGAAAGGCTTACTACAATAGCAGCTCACAAAACAATGAACTATTTAAATATAAATAAAAAGGAAAAAAGAAATTTAGTAGATACAGTTTCGGCTGTATATATACTAGAAACATATATGAATAAATTAAAAAACGGTATAAATTAACGGGTTTTATGAAATAATAAAAATAAAAAAAGCTTTTAACATTATAAAATGTAATATAAATAAATATTTGAAAGGAGAATAAAAATGAATGATGATGTAAATAACATCCCAAATGAACAAGAGGGAGAAGAATTAGATAATATAATAGTATTAAACGATGAGAATGGAGAACAAATAGAATTTGAATTCTTAGATTTAATCGAATATGACGGAGAAGAATATGTAGTATTACTACCAAATGATGAAGATGAAGAACCAGGAGAAGTAGTAATATTAAAATTAGAAGACACTGATTCAGAAGATGAAGAATCTTATGTAAGTGTTGATGACGAAGAAGTTCTAAAAAATGTATTTGATATTTTTAAAGAAAAATTTAAAGACGAATTTAATTTTATAGATGAATAAAATAAAAGTGTATTTACACAAATACAAATGTGTAAGTACACTTTTTTGAAACGAGGGGACGGTTCCTTTGTTTCATTTTAATGATTTTCTGAAACAAAGGAACCGTCCCCTCGTTTCAATTATAATATATTTCTTGCCGGTTTAAAATTAATATGTTAAAATATATTTATAGTTATATTTTAAGGAGGATTATACATATGAAAAATTTTTCGAGTTGGTTAATTACAATGTTTGCATTTATGTTTTGGGGATTTAGATTAATTGGTACAGTATTATATTCTATAGGAATTGAGTTTATGTTTGTACCTACAAATATGACAATGGAAATAGTATTGCTATTTATTACATTTATATGTATCTGTTTTATGGTAAAAAGAAGATTATTGGCAGCTTTAATCTATTTAGCTTGTCATTTTATATATTATGGACCAGCATTCGTACAACATTTTATGCAAATTGTAGATAAAACATTAAGTACAGAATTATATATGGGAACTTTATTTGAATTTTTCGCTTTGGTACTAGCTATTGCAGCATTATTTGATGTTTTATTAGATAAAAATAGAAAAGCACATCCAAAAGATGAAAAAACAGATTGGTTTTATAAAAATAAAGATTATGATAGAAAATTAGATGAAAGAGCAGATAAAAATAATTATAGAACATTATAAATTGAATTTATAAAAAGCATTACTAAAAATTAATTCTTTATCACATAATAACATATGTGATAAAGAATTAATTAATAATAAATATATTAAAATATAAAAAAGAGGCGAATATATGTCAAATAAAATAATTGAAGTTCAAAATGTTAAAGTAAATATAACAAATATTAATGATAAGGATTATATTTGTATTTCTGATTTTACAAAACTAAAAAATGGAAAATCTACATCAGATGATATTATTAGAAATTGGCTAAGAAATAGAATTACTTTAGAATTTTTAGGAACTTGGGAATCAATATATAATCCAAACTTTAATTACGTCGAATTCGACGGGTTTAGAAAAGAAGCAGGACTTCATACTTTTACATTGAGTGTTACTGAATGGTGTAATAAAATAAATGCAATTGGTATATATTCGAAACGTGGTAAATATGGTGGAACATACGCGCATAAAGATATTGCCTTTGAATTTGCATCTGCTATTAGTCCTGTTTTTAAATTATATTTAATAAAAGAATTTGAAAGATTAAAAGATTTAGAAAATCAAAATAGAGAATGGGATGTAAAAAGAATATTAACAAAGAATAATTATTTGATTTATATAGATATACTTAATAATGCAGAAAAGATAAAATTACTAGGAGATAGAAAAGATAATGAAGAAGGTGAAGAAAATGAATGAAAAAACTAACATTAACTGGTATCCTGGGCATATGGCAAAAACAAAAAAACAAATAATAGAAGATTTGAAATTAGTAGATGTTGTGGTAGAAATATTGGATGCAAGAATACCAATATCTAGTAGGAACCCAGATTTAGAAGAATTAATAAAGAATAAAACAAGACTAATAGTTTTAAATAAAAGTGATTTAGCAGATGAAAAACAAAATAAATTATGGATAGATTATTTTGATAATATTGGAATGCCAGCAGTATTAGTAAATTCAAACAATGGAGAAGGAATTAACTTAACATTAAATAAAATTGAAGATATATATCAAAAACAGCAAGAAAAATTTACTAATAAGGGAAGAATTGGAAAATCTATAAGAGTTATGGTTTTAGGAATACCAAATGTTGGAAAATCCTCATTTATAAATCGTATATCTAAAAGGAATGCAACAGAGGTAGGAAATAAGCCGGGTGTTACTAGAAGGAAACAATGGATCAGAATAAATAATAATATTGAATTATTAGATACACCAGGAGTATTATGGCCAAAGCTTAACAATGAAAAAGTTGCAATGAATTTAGCTTTTACAGGCACAATAAAAGATGATGTATTGGTTACTTTAGAAATTGGATTTTACTTATTAAAGTTGTTATTAAAAAATCATTTAGATAGAGTTTTAAAAAGATACAATCTAAATAAAGATATAGTAATTGAAATTTTAGATTCTGAAAAAGAAGAAAATGAAAAAACTTTAGAAATAATGTATTTAATAGGAAAAAATAGAGGAGCTTTAATTTCCGGAGGAAATATTGATGAGGAAAAAACTGCAAAAATAATATTGGAAGATTTTAGAAATGGGAAAATGGGCAGAATTACTTTAGATGAAATTTAAAATTAAAATAATAAGGAGCAAATAATGCAAGAACTAATAGAAAGAACAAAAAGTGAATCAGAAGTAAATACAATGTCTCCATTATCATGGGCATATATTGGAGATTGTGTATATGAATTGTATATAAGAATGAATTTAATAAACAATACAAAATTAAAACCACATGGCCTTCATGTGGAATCAATAAAATATGTAAAAGCTAAAGCACAAGCGGAAATATTAAAGAATTTAGAAAATGAATTAACAGAAAAAGAATTAGAAATAGTAAAAAGAGGTAGAAATGCAGAAAATCATCACTTGCCTAAAAATGCAACAGTACAAGAATATATGTATTCTACAGCTTTTGAAGCTTTAATTGGATATTTGTATCTTACTAAACAAGATGAAAGATTAATAGAACTACTGGATTTAGCAATGCAGTTTAAACATTGACATAATTTTCTAAAAATAATATAATATAAACTGTTAAAATAAGATTCTTATGGAGGAAATAATGGGTTTTTTTGATAAATTGAAACAAGGACTTAGTAAAACTAAATCATCTTTTGAAGAAAAGATGAATAATGTTTTTAGTACTTTCAGAAAAGTAGATGAAGAATTATTAGAAGAATTAGAAGAAGTTTTAATAATGTCAGATGTGGGAGTAGAAACATCTACTAAAATAATAGCTAATTTAAGAGAGAGAATAAAAAAAGAAAAAATACAAGACGCAGAAGCAGTAAAAGAAGCTTTAAGAGAAGAAATAAAGGAAATTTTTGATTCTTTAGATAATTCTTTGCATTTATCTACTAAACCATCAGTTATTCTAGTGGTTGGAGTTAATGGGGTAGGAAAAACTACTTCTATTGGCAAGATGGCAAATAGATTAAAACAAGATGGAAAAAAGGTTGTAGTTGCAGCTGCAGATACATTTAGAGCAGCTGCAGTAGAACAATTAGAAATTTGGGCAAATAGAGCAGGCTGCGATATAGTAAAACGTGATGAAGGAGTAGATCCAGCATCAGTTGTATTTGATGCTATAAAGGAAGTCAAAGAAAAAAATGCTGATGTGCTTATTTGTGATACAGCAGGAAGATTACATAATAAAAAATATTTAATGGATGAACTAATAAAAATAAAAAAAGTTATAGATAAAGAATTGCCAGATGCATCTAAAGAAATTTTAATGGTTTTAGATGCTACAACAGGTCAAAATGCAATAAGCCAAGTAAAAGCTTTTAAAGAAACAGTAGATATAACTGGATTAGTTCTTACTAAATTAGATGGAACTGCCAAAGGCGGTGTAGTAATTGGAATTGCAAACGAAAATCAAATGCCTGTAAAATTTATTGGTATTGGAGAAAAAATTGATGATATGGAAATCTTTAGCAGTGATGAATTTGTAAAAGCTTTAATTTAATTTGAAGGGAGAAATTAATGGAAGACAATTTAAAAAATAATTTAGATAAAAAAATTATTGAACAAGAATCAAAAGAAACATTAAATAACTCAGAGAAAAAAAAATCAAAACCTGCAAAGAAAAAAGTTAACAAAAGAATATATATTGTTTTATTATTTATTGCACTAGTTGCAATAATTGGATATATAATTTTTAGAGGAGAATATTTAGAAATATTAGAAATAGGAGAAGAATACATAAGTATATTTTGGCAAAATGTAAATTACACTGCTATAACATTTGGAATAAATTTTGTATTTCTTTTTACTATAATCTATTTTAATAACAATAGAATAAAAAAAGTGTTAAAATCTTTTTTCGAAAATGAGAAAAGAGATATGCCTAAACTTCCAAATAAATCTATTGCATTTATTATTTCTGTAATAGTAAGCTATATTACGACAGAATTAATATTAAATAAATATATGTTATTTGTAAGTAGTGCATCATTTGGAATATCAGATCCAGTATTTGGTTTAGATATAGGGTACTTCATGTTTCAGAAGCCATTTATAGAAACTATATTACTATATCTAATAGGAATAGTAGTTGGAATTACAATTTACACAATTATATATTATATTATTGTTTTTAATTTCTGTTTTGATGGACTAGATAGAGAAACTTTAAAAAAGAGTAATTTATTAAAACAACTTTTTACAAATATAAAAATACTTGCAATTTTACTTGCTGGTTTTGTACTTTTACAAACACAAAATATAGGATTTGATAAATTTTTAAATTTACAAGAAGATTCTACATATTCAATCTATGGAGCAGGAATAACAGATATTACTATAAAATTGTGGGGATATAGAATTTTACCTATTTTAATAATTTTATCTGTATTTATGGCAATTAGATCTTTTAATAAAGGTAAAACAAAAAAGGTAGTAATGTGGATTTTAGTAGTTCCTATATATATTATAGCCCTATTAATTATAATGGCTTTATTCCAAGCAATATTTGTAACGCCAAATGAATTAGACAAAGAAAAAAATAACATACAAAATAATATAGATTATACTAAAAAAGCATATGAAATAAATGCAGATGTTTATACAATTGAAAATGGAGGAGAAACTGTTACAGAAGAAACTTTAAAAAATTTAGAAGAAACAATAAACAACATTGTAATTGTTGATAAAGAAACAGTTCTTAAAGATCTAAATACTGTACAAACAGAAAAAGGATATTATACATATAATACTGCAAAAATCGCAAGTTATAGAATCGATGGAGAGCAGATGCTAGCATATATATCTCCAAGAGAGATTTCATCTAATGGTACATACAATAATCAAACATATGAATATACACATGGTTATGGGGTTGTTATTATATCAGCTACAACAACTGATAACAATGGGAATTTAGTAAAGATTCAGAAAAATTTTAATACTACTAAAGATGATATAGTAACAGTTGTTGAACCAAGAATTTATTTTGGTTTAGAAACAAATAATAATATTGTTACAAATAGTAAAAATAGAAAAGAATTTGATTATCCTATTACAAGTACAACAAATGCAGAAAATGTATATGAAGGAACAGCAGGCCTAAACTTAAATTTCTTAGATAGATTTATTTTAGGATTAAAAGAAGGAGACTTAAATTTAGCACTTTCTGCTAATGTTAATAATGATAGTAAAATTTTAACAAATAGAAATATAATTGAAAGAGCTAAAACAATAATGCCATATTTACTTTATGATGAGAATCCATACATGGTAATTGATGATAATGGAAATCTAATATGGGTACTAGATGCTTATACAACATCTAATAATTATCCATATTCTCAAAAAACTACATTGCAACTAGATGCATTAAATAAATTAGAACTAAATTATATAAGAAATTCTGTTAAAGTTTTAATAAATGCATATGATGGTACAATTAAATTTTATATTACAGATAAATCAGACCCAATAATAAGTGCATATAGTAAAATATATCCGGATTTGTTTGTTGAAGATGAACCTATTCCAAGTGATATAAGTAGTCAATTTATATATCCAGAATTTTTATATAATATACAATCGGAAATAATAAAAAGATATCATGATATTCAACCAGATGTACTATATAGAGGAGACGATGTATGGGATATAGCTACACATAATACAGGAAAAGTTTCTACAAAAACTGGAGTAGACATTGATCCATATTACACAATGGTGAAAACAGTAGATTCAGATAAAAGTGAATTAGGTTTAGTACTACCATTTACACCAAATGAAAAGCAAAATATTGCATCATATATGGTAGGTATAAATGATGGAGGTAACTTAAAGCTATCTATCTATAAATTTGCTTCAGATAGTAATATATTAGGACCAATGCAATTAGATACTCAGATAGAGCAGGATGAAAAAATTTCAGAAGAGATAGAAGCTTTAAATGTAACAGGAACAAAAATTACTAAAAATATGATAATTGTTCCACTAGATAATACACTTCTTTATGTAGAACCAGTATATCAACAATATATAAATGAAGAAAATTCAACACCTACATTAAAGAAAGTAATTGTTGCTTCTGGAAATAAATTATCGATTGGAGATAATTTAAATGAAGCACTTAGAAATTTAGTATCTCAATATGCTGTTGATATAGAGGTAGAAAATACTGATAATGTAGAGGATTTAGTTGAAGCAATAATAAAAGCAAATAAAAACTTGCAAAATTCTACATCTAATTCAAATTATGAAATGATGGGAAAAGACATACAAAGACTACAGGATTTAATAGAACAATTAGAAAATGTAGTTGAAGAGGAAAAGAAGAATAATGAAATATTAGAAAATGATACTACTAATGAAATGATTGATACTAATGTAATTTCAAACGCAATGTAATTATTTGAAAGGAATGGGATTAAAGATGAAAATTACAAATGTAGAAGCTCTTAATAAAATTGCCATAAACGTTAGAAAAGGAATAATTGAAGCAACATATAATGCAAAATCTGGACATCCAGGAGGCTCACTATCTTGTGCTGACATTTTAACAGTATTATATTTTTCACAAATGAATATAGACCCAGATAAACCAAATGACCCTAATAGAGATAGATTAGTACTATCTAAGGGACATGCTTCTCCTGCATTATATAGTGTACTAGCAGAAAAAGGATATTTCGATAAAGAGTTATTAAAAACATTCAGAAAAGTTGGAAGCAATTTACAAGGACATCCTGATATGAATAAGGTACCTGGAGTAGATATGACTACAGGTTCCTTAGGACAAGGATTATCTGCAGCAGTTGGGATGGCTTTAGCATCAAAAATAAATAAAGCTGGTTGTAAAGTTTATTGCTTAGTAGGAGATGGAGAGATTGAAGAAGGACAGATATGGGAAGCAATAAATTCTGCCACAAAGAATAAACTAGACAATTTATGCATTATACTAGATAATAATAATTTACAAATAGATGGAGAAATTAATAAAGTAGGAGGCATAAATAATTTAACTGATAGATTTAGTAGTTTTGGTTTAAATGTAATTAATACTGATGGACATAATATAGATTCACTTTTAGATGCTTTCGAAACGGCCAAAAGAACAAAAGAAAAACCAACAATTATTATAGCTAAAACCATAAAAGGGAAAGGAGTTTCTTTTATGGAAAATCAAGTTGGTTGGCATGGAAAAGCACCAAATGAAAAAGAGTATAATATGGCAATAGAAGAATTAAATAATGCTATATTACAAATATAGATTTGCTATATTTGCAGGAAAGGTAGGAAAAAGATGAATATAGAAAAGAAAATAGCTACTAGACAAAGTTATGGAGAAGAACTTGCCAAATTAGGAGAAGAAAATGAAAATATTATAGTTTTAGATGCAGATTTATCTACTGCAACAAAAACAGAAATATTTGCAAAAAAATTCCCAGAAAGATTTTTTAATGTAGGAATTGCGGAACAAAATTTAATGGGAATGGCTGCTGGATTATCGACTTTTGGAAAGATTCCATATGCAAGTACTTTTGCTGTATTTGCAGCAGGAAGAGCATATGAACAAATTAGGAACAGTATTGCATATCCAAATTTAAATGTAAAGATTTGTGCTACACATGCAGGAATTACTGTTGGAGAAGATGGAGCTACACATCAAATGTTAGAAGACTTAAGCCTTATGAGAAGTTTGCCAAATATGACAGTAATGTGCACATCTGATGATTTACAAACTAGATGGGCTGTACGAGAAATGGCAAAAGTAAATGGACCAGTTTATATACGATTATGCAGATTAGCTACACCTGTAATATATAATGAAAATGATAAATTCGAAATAGGAAAAGGAATTCAAATAGGTGAAGGAACAGATGCAACTGTTATTGCTACAGGTGTTACTGTTTCAGAAGCTCTAAAAGCACAAGAAATTTTGAGTAAACAAGGAATTAATATTAGAGTAATAGATATACATACAATTAAACCAATTGATAAAGAATTAATTATAAAATGTGCAAAAGAAACAAAAAGAATTATAACAATTGAAGATCATAATATAATTGGTGGTCTTGGAAGTAGTGTTTGCGAAGTTTTATCTGAAAATTGTCCAACCAAAGTAGAGAGAATGGGAATAGAAGATGTTTTTGGAAGAAGTGGAAATGCAGAAGAACTTTTAAAATACTACAAGATAGATTCTTCAGCTATTATAAATAAAATATTGCAATAACTTTCTATAAAGAGGTCAATAGATATTATTGGCCTCTTTACCTAAATTATTAAAAATTTATGAAAATACTTTCCTTTTTCATTAATATATTATATAATATACACGTAAATTTTTGTATAATATTATGGATTAGAAAATATATTTTAATAGGAGGTTTTTCATGGCAAACGACGATGATAAAACTAAAATGTATAAAATAAGTACACCTAAAACTAATACCAAATCAAAAAGAAAGAACGAAAAGAAAAAAGGTGAAGGAAAGCCTAAAAAGAAAAGTTCTAAATTCAAAAAATTTCTTAAGATATTTATAATTATATTTATACTATTATGTTTAATAGGAATAGGAGTATTTGCAGCAATCTTTTTCGGTGATACTTGGAATATGACCAAAGATGATTTGGTTATAAAAATGCAAAATTCAGTAACTATTGATAAAAATGGAAAAGTACTCCATGAGATAAGAGGAGAAGAAAACAGAAAAATAATTCCTTTATCAGAAATGGGAGAATACTTACCAAAAGCATATGTTGCAATTGAGGATGAAAGATTTTATAAGCATAGTGGAATTGACTTATATAGAACTGCAGGAGCTATAGTAACATACATAATTAATGGAGGAAAATCATCTTTTGGAGGAAGTACAATTACACAACAATTAGTAAAGAATTTAAAAGAAGATGATGATGACAGTATAGCTAGAAAAATAAGAGAATGGTCACGTGCATATAAAGTAGAAAAAATGCTATCAAAAAGCCAAATTTTGGAATTGTATTTAAATGAAATCTTCGTTGGAGGACAGCAAATATGTGGTGTTGAAAGTGGTGCTAAATACTATTTTGATAAATCTGCAAAAGAATTGAGTTTAGCTGAAGCTGCTTTTATGGCAGGAATAAATGATTCACCAAATTACTATAATCCATTTGGAGAAGAAGATAAGAGCGAAATAATAAAAAATAAAACAAAACTTGTTTTAGGAAAAATGCTAGAAGTTAAAGATGAGAATGGAGAAACATTTATAACACAAGAAGAATATGATAAAGCTGTAGCTGAAGTAGATGCAGGGTTAAAATTTAAACAAGGCGAATTTTCAACAACTTCAGATTTATCTTTCTTAGAAAAAGCTGCTATTGATCAAGTAGTAGAAGATTTAATGGAAGAATATGATTTAGATAAAGAACATGCTGAAAATAGAGTGTACAATAACGGATATAAAATTTATACAACACAAGATCCAGAAATACAAGAAAGAATGCAAGAAGAATATTTAAAAGATAAATATATTTATGATGCTAGTAGTAAAGATGCAGAAGAAGGAGAACACACTCAATCTGCAATGGTTATTATGGATCATACTAATGGGCAAGTAGTAGGATGTATGGGAGGACTTGGAGAAGATTCACCAACATATGGAAATAATAGAATATATGCCGAAAGACAACCAGGTTCATCAATAAAACCATTATCAGCTGTAGCTCCTGGATTAGAAAATAGTGTTATAACTGCATCAACAGTATATGATGATTCTCCAACTAGGTTTGGAGCAGATTCATTTAAAAATTCGACTGGTTACTCAGGATTAATAACAGTAAGAAAAGGTATTGAAAAATCTTCAAATATTGTAAATATGAAAATCGTTTCAAATGTAGGAGCAGAAAAATCAATGGAATTTTTACATGAAGCAGGTTTAACAAGTCTTACATTAGAAAATGATTCTGGATTAGCTGCTTTAGCATTAGGTGGAACATATAATGGAGTATCACCATTACAAATGGCAGCTGCATACTCAATGATAGCTCGCGGAGGAGAATATATAGAACCAACTTTCTATACTAAAGTTGAAGATGCAGATGGAGATTTAATATTAGAAGCAAAGCAAGAAACTAGAAGAGTAATGACAGAGGCAAATGCATATATTTTATCTAGCATTCTAAAATCGCCTGTAACAGGAACTAATGGTACTGCAAAATTATGTAAAATATCTGGAATGGATGTTGCAGCAAAAACTGGTACTACAACAGCTTATTGTGATTATTGGCTTTGTGGATTTACACCATATTATGCTGCTGCTACATGGTATGGATATGATCATAAAGAATATATACCAGGAAGTGATAACTGGGCAAAGATAATATGGGCAGCTATAATGAAAGATATTCATGAAGATTTAGAATCTGCTACTTTTGAAAAACCAAATAATATAGTAAAAGCAAAAATTTGCTTAGATTCTGGAAAAGCTGCTACAGATGAATGTACTAGAACTTATACAGAAGAGTTTGTTTCTGGAACAGTACCTGGAAAATGTGATGGTCATAAAACTGTAGAAATTTGTGCAGAAACAGGAAAACTAGCTACAGAATATTGTCCAGAAACTAAAAAGAAAACATATTTATCAACACCAGAAAAAGAAATAAATCCAAGTTGGAAAACAAGTGCTGGAGATAAATATGAAGAAATAACAGAAACTTGTGATGTTCATACAGAAGATTCAATGGCTATTAAAGTAGTAAATGTAGTAGGAAAAACTGAAGCAGAAGCTAGAAAATTACTTGCAGGATTAAATATACAAGTAGTATATGAAAGTGATGAAACAAAAGCAAATGGAGTTGTATTAAAACAAAGTATATCAGCAGGAAAGACTCTAAAGAAAGGCGATACAATTAAAATAACAGTTAATAAAATTGAAGAGAAGCCACCAGAGTCAGAAAATACAGTAGAACCACCAGCAGAAAATGAAGTAATAGATGAGCCAGAGAATGTAATTGATGGAGATACCAATGTAATTACTTAATTTTAAATAATTGCAATCTTATTATTTGGAGGATAGTATGACAGTTAAGTTGTATAATACACTTACTAAAAAGAAAGAAGACTTTGTTCCCTTAAATGGGAACGAAGTTAAAATATATTCTTGTGGTCCAACAGTTTACAGTTATGCTCATATAGGTAATTTTAGGGCATATGTTTTTGTTGATAACCTTAGAAGAATATTAGAATATAACGGATATAAATTAAAACATGTGATGAATATTACAGATGTAGGGCATTTAGAATCTGATGGGGACAATGGTGAAGACAAAATGGAAAAAGCAGCTAAAAAAGAAAATAAAAGTCCTTATGAGATAGCAAAATTTTATACAGATAAGTTTTTAGAAGATATGAAAAAATTAAACATAGAAATGCCAGAAATAATAGCAAAAGCTACTGAACATATTTCCGATATGTTAGAACTAGCTAAAGAAATAGTAAAAAAGGGATATGGATATGAAACTAGTACAGCTATTTATTTTGATGTATCCAAATTAGATAAATATCCGGTTTTATCTAATCGAAATGTAGATGAACAAATTGCTGGAGCTAGAGTAGATGTTGATCCAGAGAAAAGAAATCCTTATGATTTTGCTATTTGGATAAAAGCACCAGAAAATCATATAATGAAATGGGATAGCCCTTGGGGGTTATCATATCCAGGCTGGCATTTAGAATGTTCTGCAATGTCTAAAAAATATTTAGGAGAAGTATTTGATATTCATACTGGAGGGGTAGATCATATTCCTACACATCATGAAAATGAAATAGCACAAAGTAAAGGTGCTTTTGGAAAAATACCGGCTAAAATATGGATGCATGTTGAATTTTTACAAGTAAATGGCGGGAAAATGTCTAAAAGCTTAGGAAATGTATATACTATAGAACAGTTAGAACAAAAAGGTATAGAAGCTTTAGCATATAAATTATTTTGTTATACAGCACATTATAGAACTAAGTTGAACTTTACATTTGAAGGAGCATTAGCTTCTCAAAAAGCTTTAAATAGATTAAGAGAAAGCTATATAAAAAATGCTTCTGGAAAAGATGAAATACCTAATGAGCAAATTGAAGAATATAAAAATAAATTTTTGCAAGCAGTAAATGATGATTTGAATATGCCAGTAGCAATGGGAATTGTATGGGAAGTTGCTAGAAGTGAAAAAAAATCAAAAAAATTGGCAGAATTGCTTTTAGAATTTGATAATGTGTTAGGATTAGACTTAATTAGTTCTGAAAAATACATTAATTCTCAAAAAGAGATAGAAGTGCCATCGGAAATACAAGAATTATTAAATGAAAGAAAAAAAGCTAGAGAAGAAAAAAATTGGACTTTATCAGATAAGATTAGAGATGAAATAAAATTAAAAGGCTATATAGTTAAGGATACTAAAGAAGGAATGACTGTAGAAAAGGTATAGCGAAAGGAGCACAAAGGTGGAAAAAGAAAAACTTTCTTTTTTTAAAAAATTAAAAATTAGTATATTCGATTTTGATGGCTATCAAGATCTCGCAGCAGAAAAAATAAGTAGAACAATAGGATATATTGTTTTACTTATGTTAATATTTAGTATTGTAATTTCGCTAGCATATACTTTTAAATTTAATCAAATTATAAATGGAATAGCAAACTATATAGATACAGAAATTTCAGAAATTTCATATGAGAATGGAAATATAAGTATTGTACCAAAAAATGAAGAAGAAATAATAAAAATAGAGGAAAATTCATTAAATGCAACAATTATAATTAATACTCAAACAGATGAAGAACAAAAAATTAATAAAACTATTGATGATATAAAATCACAAAAAAATGGAATATTAATTTTAAAAGATAGAATAATAATAAAAAATGAAATAATGAATAATACATTAGAGTATTCTTTTAAAGACATTTTTAGCACATATAATATTAGCCAAATAAGTAAAAATGAAGTATTAAATTATTTAATGCGGAAATGATATGAAATCATTTATAGTAATGTTTTCTGTAGCTATATTTATATATTTGTTTATAATTTATTTGTCCACCATATTAATTTATATATTGTTATTAACTTTATTAACATATATTGTTACTAGAATAGCTGGTTTGAGATTAAAAACTACTGCAACATACAATATTGCTGCATATTCACTTACACTACCAATTGTGCTTGAAATCATATATGGAGTTGTTAATATAATTACTGGATTTACAATAGAGTATTTCCAAGTTATGTACACTGCGATAGCTTCAATTTATGTTATAACAGCTATATTAATGATTAAATCTGATGTTATAAAAAAGCAATTAGAGTTAAATAAGATTATAGAAGAGCAAGAACGAGTAAGACAAGAGTTAAAAAGAAAAGAAGAAGAAGAAAAAATGCAAAAAGAACAAGAGAGAAGAAAAAAAGAAAGAGAAGAAAAGAAAGAAAAAGAGAAGAAAGAAGAAGATAATCTGGGTAAAGAACCAGAAGGAGATAATGCATAAGAAAGGAAGAAATAGATGGAGGAAAAGCAAAAAAACAATAATAAAAATGATAAAAAACAATATATATTACTTGCAATTATAGTAATATTAATGATTGCTTTAGCAATAGGAATATATTTTTTAACAAATAAATCTGCAAACTCAGAAGAAAAAGAAATTGCTTATACAGAGCTTATTAAAGAAATAAATGAAGGAAATATAGAAAAAATTGAAATGACAGTTGGAAGCACAACTGCAAAAGTTAAGGTTAAAAATGTAGAAGAGGAAAAAACTGCAATAATACCTAGCACACAAGCATTTATAGAATTTGTACAACAACAAAAATTAGATGGTAATAATATAGAATTAATACAAAATCCAACTAATGTTTTTGTATCAATTTCTTCTACTTTATTTTCTTTATTACCAACACTATTATTAGTTGTACTAATTATATTATTCTTTAAAATGCAAGGATTAGGAGATAAAGGAAAAGTATATGACAGTGAAACAACTAAATCTAAAATAACATTTAATGATGTAGCTGGGCTAGAAGAAGAGAAACATGAAATGATAGAAATTGTAGACTTTTTAAAAAATCCTCAAAGATTTAATGAAATGGGAGCCAAAATTCCTAAAGGAGTATTACTTTGTGGACAACCAGGTACAGGAAAAACCTTAATAGCAAAAGCAATTGCAGGTGAAGCAAAAGTTCCATTTATATCAATGAGTGGATCTGAATTTATAGAAATGTTTGCAGGGCTTGGAGCATCAAGAGTAAGAAAATTATTTGAGAAAGCTAAAAAGATTTCTCCATGTATTATATTTATTGACGAAATAGATGCAATTGGTTCTAGGAGAAATAGTAGCGGTGGAGCTGAATCAGAAAATAATCAAACTTTAAATCAATTGCTAGTAGAAATGGATGGATTTGATACAGATGAAACAATTATTGTTCTTGCAGCTACTAATAGACCAGAAATGTTAGATAAAGCTTTATTAAGACCAGGTAGATTTGACAGAAGAATAACAATTGGACTTCCAGATATGAAAGGAAGAGAAGCAATATTAAACATACATGCTAAAGGTAAGAAATTTAATAATGATGTAAATCTAAAAAGCATTGCTGAAGATACAGCAGGATTTACTGGAGCAGACTTAGCTAACATATTAAATGAAGCTGCAATTATTGCCACAATAAATGAACATGAAGCAATTACTAATAAAGATATTGAAGATGCTGTAAAGAAAGTAACAGTAGGATTAGAGAAACAAAGTAGAGTAATATCTGAAAAAGATAAAAAACTTACAGCATACCATGAAGCTGGACATGCAATAGTAAGTAGTATGTTAGAAACTCAAAAAGCAGTAAAAGAAGTATCTATTATACCTAGAGGAGTAGCCGGCGGATACACAATGTATAAATCTGATGAAGACAAATATTATATTTCTAAAACTGAAATGGAAGAAAAACTTGTAGCCCTATTAGGCGGTAGAGCAGCTGAAAAAATAGTACTAAATGATATTTCAACAGGAGCAAGTAACGATATAGAAGTTGCAACAAATATTGCAAAAGATATGATAACAAAATATGGAATGAGTGAAACTTTAGGGCCAATCTCTATTAATACAGAGCAAGATCCATATGAACTTCAATTATTAGGAGATAAATTTGGTGATGCAATAGGAGCAGAAGTAAAAATATTATTAGACAATGCATATATGGTAGCTCAGAAATTAATTATTGAAAATAGAGAAAAATTAGATAAAGTTGCAGGAGCATTATTACAAAAAGAAATAATTTCTGCAGAAGAATTCCAAGACTTAATTAGATAACAAAAAGTATTAGAATTAAAATAATGTATCAAAAAAAACAAGCCAAAATTATTAAAACTTTTTGATAATAATTTGGGCTTGCTTTTTTGATTGTAGAACAAAAATTAACTTTTGATTAATGATTTTAATTATTTTTTTACAATAAGACTAATATAATTTTTTATTATTGGTATATGTAATTTATTATAAGATTTATAAATTACTAAATTTGGAATTTAGTATAATTTCTTTTCCATTCAAATAATTTAAACTTTTAGCATCTGTTTTAAAATTAAATTTTAAAATATAACTTTGTAATTGTTGAGTTTTGCAATTAAACTTTTTATTAACTTGATTTATTCCATACTTTCCATCTCCTATTATAGGAAATCCTAAATGTGCCAAATGAGCTCTAATTTGATGTGTTTTTCCAGTATGTAACTCGACTTCCAAAATACTATAATTTTTTTTGTGATTTTTATCTATTAATTTAATAGAAGTTTTAATCTGTATATAACCTTTTTTGGGAATATCTGATATATATACAATTGATTTTTTATTATCTTTAAATAGATAAGCAGTGAAAGTGTGGAAACTTGCCTTTTCAGAAAAATTGGGTATACCATATACTTTAGCCAAATAATGTTTTTCAATTTCTCTATTTTTGAACTTATCTAACAATATGCTTAATGATTCTTTATTTTTAGCATATAAAATTAATCCTGTTGTATTTCTATCCAAGCGATGGCAAGGAGAAACAAAATCATATTTTTTTTCCAATAATGAAGTTAACGAATTAGAACCAACTACTTCAATATTATTAGGCTTATTTACTATAAGAATATTATCATCTTCATATATTGTTTCAATCTCTATATTTTTATATAAAAGATTATCTAAAATATATAATACAATAATATCATTGGTATGTACAATTATATCATCATTAACTTTTACATCATTTACACGAATATCTTTCTTCCTAAGAGTTTTATAAAAAGTATTTTTAGTAAGTCCACTAAAATTATAATAAAGGAAATCACTTAATTTTTTATTATTAAATTTATTATCTACAACAATAGTTTTCATCAAATACTCCATTAATTTTAATTAATACATTATAATTATAATACAAATTATAATGGGATTCAATTGTTGATGAATAATAGTATAAGAATATGCAAAATAAATATGTGCTTAATAATAAATATAAACTAAGTATAGATAAAGTTAAAAATATATTGAAAGATATATATAATAAAATA
>CAJFUM010000101.1 GCA_904420285.1 uncultured Clostridia bacterium
ATTACCTTATATTTTTACAATAAAAAATACAGAATACTTCAACTAATTTGAAATACTCTGTAATATAGATGATTACTGCATTTTATTTACTTTTATATTTAGTTGGTATATTTTAAAATCCACAGGTGTAGATTTAAACTTGCAATTTCCGGCAGGCTGGCTAAATGCAAGAAGAATAAAATTTGCACAAGGATATACTCGGGTCTGCCCCTAGAGACTTTGTCGGATATGGACCTTTAACAGAGCCAGAAGCACTTGCTATTTATAACTTCACTTTAATTCATAATTTTAGATTAATATTGGCATATCATACCCAAGGAGAAGTTATATATTGGAAATATGCAGATTATCTACCACCATATTCTGAAGAAATAGGGAAAAGGTTTGCCGAAGCAAGTGGATATACATTAGATATAACTCCACCAGAATCTTCTTTTGCAGGTTACAAAGATTGGTTTATACAAGAATATAATAGGCCAGGTTATACAATAGAAGCAGGATTGGGGCAAAATCCATTACCAATCTCACAATTTGAACAAATCTATAATGATAATATTGGGATATTAGTTTTAGGTGCAATACTTTAAATCATTACAACCAAAAAATAAAAAGTCTATAATATGTTAAATAATTATAGACTTTTGTACTAAATTTTTAATTAAATATATAATCCAAATAGACTTAATATCATTGATATTCCATAATAAATTGCCATTGTAATTAAATATGTTTTTGCTACTTTGTTATCATCGTTTTCCTCATGCAAAGCTTTAATTTCGAAGAAAATTAAAATAGCAGTGATGATAGAACAAAATGTAGAATAAGCAGAAGTAAGTTTACTTGCATTATAGTTTATATGGCCAAGTAATGATATAATACTTGCAGAAGCTACTGGAATATATGCTATTACAGAAGCTACTAATATTGAAAAATAGCTTTTCTTTTTATCTTTCATAAGTAGATATATAATTACTGCAATTAAAGCGATAATTATAGCAGGAACTACTATAGCGCCAAATATTCTAAAGAAATCTTTGAAGGAATTTCTAAAATACATAAATACATCATTATAATAACTACGAGAAAAACCTTGCACTATAGTGATTACACTACCAATTACTTCAGCTACTATCCATGTTATGAATACAATTAAAGCAATTTTAAAAAATGATTTTGGTGTATTAACGACTTTCTGCATTTGAGTGAAAGGTGTTTTGAAAAAATTCACAAAAAAATTTTTGGCTTCATTAGCATCATTCTTTATAGTACTGTTTTTTACAATATTTTTCTCTTCTGCTGTATTTTTTACATCATTTTTAGCTTCAGTTTCATTGTTGTTTTCTTCCATTTTTTCGTCCATAAAAACACATCCTTTCCTTTTATATTCTATATTAAACTACAAAAAATAAAATTTGTAAATACTAGTTATATAATATATATTATTTTATTGGGTATAATATTAACAAAATTGCAAAATTATATTGAAAAACTATATGGCTAATAATATAATATTGTATATTGAGAAAGGAGAATGAAAATGGCAGATAAAAATAATATAGAATTATTAAAACAAAAATTATTTTATAAAAAAGAAAGTGGCTGGAATACAACAGAAAAAATAGATGAAATTTATAAATATGCAAATGAATATATAAAATTTATGAATGAATCTAAAACTGAAAGAGAAATAATAAAGAGTAGCAAAAAAATAGCAGAAAGTAATGGTTTTAAAGATATTAACCAATATGAATCTTTAAAAACAGGTGATAAAGTATATTATATTAATAGAGATAAAAGTATGTACCTAGCTGTAATAGGAAAAGAAGATATTCAAAAAGGAGTTAATATAATAGGAGCACATGCAGATTCACCAAGATTAGATTTAAAACCAAATCCTTTATATGAAGATGGAGAATTAGCATATTTTAAAACACATTATTATGGAGGTATAAAAAAATATCAATGGACTACAATTCCACTTAGTATACATGGTGTGATTGTAAAGAAAAATGGAGAAAAAATTGAAATAAATATTGGTGAAAAAGAAGAAGATCCAATTTTTACAATAACAGATTTATTACCTCATTTAGCACAAGATCAAATGGAGAAAAAGCTAAAAAATGGAATAGATGGAGAAGATTTAAATTTGCTAATTGGTAGTATTCCATATGAAGAGAATGTACCAGAAGCAGTAAAATTAAATATTCTAAACATATTAAATAAAAAATATGGTATTACAGAGGCAGATTTCTTAAGTTCAGAATTAGAATTAGTACCAGCTATGAAATGTAGAAGCATGGGCTTTGATGAAAGCATGGTAGCCGGATATGCACAAGATGATAAAATATGTGTTTATACAGAATTAACTGCATTAGTTAATTTAGAAGATATACCTACAAGAACTGCAGTATGTATAATTTCAGATAAAGAAGAAATTGGTAGTATGGGTAATACCGGTATGGAATCACACGTATTTGATATGTTTATGTCAGAAATATTGAATAAATTAGGAGTTAATAAACCAAATTTATTAGATAAAGTTTTTTGCAAATCAAAAATGTTATCTGCAGATGTTGATGCTGGATTTGATCCAATTTATGCAAATGTTTCAGATAGAATGAATGCAGGATACTTGGGTAGAGGAATATCTTTAAATAAATATACTGGTGCAAGAGGAAAATCTGGAGCATCAGATGCAAATGCAGAATTTGTAGCAGAAGTAAGAAATATATTTGAATCAAATGATGTTAGATACCAAATTGCAGAACTTGGAAAAGTAGATGTTGGTGGAGGTGGTACAATAGCATATATCTTAGCTAACAAAGGTGTTGATGTTATTGATTGTGGAGTACCAGTTCTTTCAATGCATTCACCATATGAAGTGACTAGTAAATTTGATTTATATGAAGCATATAGAGGATATAAAGCATTTTGGAAATAACCAAATAATTATGAGAAATTTAAAATATTATAAAAAGAGAGTGCCCTATTATAGGCACTCTTTACGTGTTATTTGGTGCTACTGTTCTTCCAAACACTGCAATCAACCGGCCTTTCATAACCGTTACAGTCTGGATGTGGACAAATGGGGTTGCCACATAAGTGGCACATCGTTTTGAAACTACTATCCCTAGGATAGGCTGCAATGTTTTCTAAATCCCGAGTAGCCTCTGTGGAAACTGGGTTAATTATACGCTTACCCATTATAACACCTCCATAAAATTAACGATAAAATGAATTATAACATAAAAAATATAGAATATCAAGCTTAATGTGACGAATTGTAAAAAAATGGAAAGACATAAAAAACTAAAATACAACAAAAGCATCCTGTAATAAATGAAAATGAACTTTGACAACAAAATACCCCCTAATATATAATTTCAATATAGACAAGGTAAAACAAAA
>CAJFUM010000102.1 GCA_904420285.1 uncultured Clostridia bacterium
ATTACCTCCTTGGAGATAATATATATTTTTACTATGACATAATCAAATGTTAAATTTACTATGACATTATCAAAAATTAATTACAAAAAATTATATTATATATTGAAATTATTATAAAGTTTGATATAATTAAAGTGTTTCTCAAAATAAAAAGATTAATTGCTTTTAATATAATTAAAGTATTAATTTAGGATGGAGGTTTTATGAAAGCAATAGAAAAATTTAAAGAAGATAAAGAGAAAAAAATATTAGCATGTAAATATAAAAATGAAGTTAAACCATTAGACTTTGAAGTAGAAAATTTAGATGATATAGTTCCAATAGATATTACTACCAGAGATGGTAGAAGGGTTTATCAAAGAGGAATATTATATATAATGGCAATGGCTTTTAATAGAGTTTATCCAAAAGCTTTATTAACAGTAAATTGTCAATTATCTAATTCTATCTATTGTAGTGTAGAAAATATGAAGGTAACAAATGAAATGATTTATGCCATCAGAAGTGAAATGAAAAATATAGTAGATAGTAATTTGCCAATTAAAAAAATAGAAATGACAAAAGAAGAAGCTGAAAAATTCTATCAAAAAGAAAAAACACTTAGAGGTAGACTACAACTAGATAATAAATATAAAGACGAAGTTTCATTATATTTTTGTGAAAACTATTATAATTATTTTTATGGAGTTATGCCTATAAGTACAGGATATATAAATCTTTTTGACGTAATAAAATATCATGATGGATTTTTATTAAGATATCCTGATAAATATAAACCTAATAAAATAGAAAAATATGTAGAAACAAAAAAATTATTACATACATTGGAAGAATATGAAGACATACATACTGTTTTAGATATTAATACAATATATAAATTAAACAAAAAAATAGAGCAAGGTGGAGAAAAAGAATTAATATTATTGGCTGAAGCATTGCATGAGAAAAAAATATCTGATATTGCAGATAAAATAGTAAGAAAAAAAGGAATAAAAATTATTCTAATAGCTGGGCCTTCTTCATCTGGAAAAACAACTTTTGCACAAAGATTAGGTATTCAATTAAAATTAAATGGAATAAAACCTATTACAATTTCAGTAGATAATTACTTTGTGGAAAGAAAAGATACTCCAAAAGATGAAAACGGAAAATATGATTTTGAAAGATTAGAAGCAATAGATTTAAAATTATTTAATGATCATTTAAGCAAAATATTAAAAGGCGAAGAAGTTGAAATGCCAACATTCGATTTTAAAACAGGTACAAAAAAATATAATGGAAACAAAATAAAAATGAAAAACAATGAAGTATTAGTTATTGAGGGAATACATTGTTTAAATGATAAACTTACAGAAGCCATTCCATTAGAACAAAAATATAAAATATATATTAGTGCTTTAACTGTTTTAAATATAGATTATTATAATAGAATTTCAACAACAGATACTAGGTTAATTCGTAGATTAGTTAGAGACTATAATTTTAGAGGATATGAAGCATTACATACATTACAAAATTGGGATATGGTAAATAGAGGAGAAGAAAAATATATTTTTCCATTCCAAGAACAAGCAGACAGTATGTTTAATACATCACTAATATATGAAATCTCAGTATTAAAAAAATATGCAATGCCTCTTTTAAAAGCTATAGATAACACACATCCAGAATATTCAGAAGCTCAAAGCTTATATGAGCTATTAAAATATTTTGATGATATTGGAGATGAATATATACCTAAAAATTCTTTATTAAGAGAATTCATTGGTGGTAGTATTTTTGATGTACAATAAAAAAGAAAAATAGGAGAGAAAATGGGAAGAAAATTTACAGAGATAGATGAAGAATTTATATGCGAACATTGTGGAGCAAAAGTAAGCAAGCTAGGGTATTCTTGTAGAAATCATTGCCCTCATTGCCTATATTCCAAACATGTAGATGTAAATCCTGGAGACAGAGAAGAACAGTGTCATGGAATGTTAGAACCAATTTCAGTAGAATTAGATAACAAAAAAGGTTATGTAATAATATTTAAATGTAAAAAATGTGGGCAAATTAGAAGAAATAAAGCAGCTAAAGATGATAACATGGATTTAATTATAAAACTTACTGCAAACCATTAAATATTATAAAACTTTGTGAATAATTGATGAAAAATATAGCATATTTAAAAAAAATATGCTATATTTTTAAAGTACAATAAGAGATTTCGAAGGAGGAACAAAATGGCTAAAGCAAAAACAGTTTTTGTGTGTAGTAATTGTGGATATGAATCAGCTAAATGGCTAGGAAAATGTCCAGCATGCAATGAGTGGAATAGTTTTTATGAAGAAAAAATAGCAAATAGTTCTAAAAATATAAATGGAGAAAATAAAGTAAAAAGTATACCTAAAAAATTAAAAGAGGTAGAAGGAATAGAAGCTAGTAGAACAAGTACTGGAATTGGAGAATTAGATAGAGTATTAGGAGGAGGTTTAGTAAAAGGCTCATTAATTTTAGTAGGAGGAGAGCCTGGAATTGGAAAATCTACTTTAATATTACAACTTTGTGATAAAGTAAAAGGAGATGGCAAGGTATTATATATATCTGGAGAAGAATCTGCTGAACAAGTAAAAATTAGAGCAGATAGACTTAATATAAATAATGATGATTTAATGTTTTTAGGAGAAACAAATATAGATAATATACAAGAATCAATAATTTCCATAAATCCAAAACTTGTAATTATAGATTCAATCCAAACAATGTATTCTGAAGAAATTACATCAGCAGCAGGAACTGTAAGCCAAGTAAGAGAAATTACTGCAAGAATTATGAGAATGTGTAAAGATAATGGTATAACTACAATAATTATTGGTCATGTTACTAAAGATGGAAATATTGCAGGACCTAGAGTTTTAGAACATATGGTAGATACAGTTTTATATTTAGAAGGAGAAAGATATTTTTCATATAGAATTCTAAGAAGTGTAAAAAATAGATTTGGTTCTACAAATGAGGTAGGCATGTTTGAAATGAAAAATGAAGGCATGGTAGAAATAACAAATCCATCTTCTATACTAATATCTGAAAAAGAAGGTAATCCTGCTGGTTCTGTAATAGTGGCTACAATGGAAGGAACTAGGCCATTACTTATTGAACTACAGTCTTTAACTACACCAAGCGTTTATGGTATACCAAAAAGAACAGCAAATGGTATAGATTATAATAGATTAGCAGTGCTTATTGCTGTAATAGAAAAAAGAGCTGGTATGCCACTGGGAACACAAGATGTATATTTAAATGTAGTAAGTGGAATAAGAATTGTAGAACCTGCAATAGATCTAGGAATAGTACTTGCATGTATTTCTTGTTATAAAAATGTAAGTATACCGCAAAATATTGTAGTAATAGGAGAAGTAGGTCTTACAGGAGAAGTAAGAGCAGTTAATATGATTGAAAAAAGAATAAAAGAAGCGGAAAAATTAGGATTTAAAAAATGTATTATACCAGAAAGTAATAAAAAACTATTGAAAGATAATTTTAAATTAGATATAATAGGCGTGAAAAATATAAATGAGGCATTAAAAGTGTTAGAATTAAAATAAAGGAGTGGGGGCATTGGCTAGTAATGATGGAATTACAGAGGTGTTAAAACAAATAGCACCAGGAACACCTATACGAAATGGTTTGGAAAATATATTAAATGCTAAAACCGGTGCTTTAATTGCAGTAGCTGATACTCAGCAAGTTTTAGACTTGGTAGATGGAGGATTTAAATTAGATGTAGATTTTACTCCTGCCAAATTATATGAATTGGCAAAAATGGATGGAGCTATAATATTAAGTTCGGATTTAAAAAAGATTCTATATGCTAATGCTCAACTTATTCCATCACCAGATATATCTACAAATGAAACTGGTACAAGACATAGAACAGCAGAACGTACAGCAAAACAGACTGGTGCTTTAGTAATTAGCATTTCGCAAAGAAGAGGAATTATAACTTTATTTAGAGGAAATTCTAGATATATGTTAAAAGATTCTGCTGCAGTTATATCGAAAGCAAACCAAGCACTACAAATTGTAGAAAAATACAAAAAAGTATTTGATAATAAAATTAATCTGCTTAATGAATACGAGTTTAATGATATAGTTACATTAGAAAATGTAATAACTGTAATTCAGAGAGCAGAGATGGTTATGAAAATTGTAGAAGAAGTAAATAGAGCTATTGATGAATTAGGAGAAGAAGGTAGACTTTTAGAAATGCAATTAGATGAAACAGTTGGAGATTTAGAAAAAGAAGAATTATATATAATAAAAGATTATATTGCACCTGGAAAGAAAAGAAGTGCAGAGAAAATTTTAGAAGAACTAAAAAGTATAGTTTATGAAAATTTAATCAAACCAGACAAAATAGCTAATTTACTAGGGTATGAAGATTTTGATAATTATGATGAAGTTGGTGTTTATACAAGAGGATATAGAATTTTAAACAAAATACCAAGAATGCCAAGTAGTATAGTAGAAAATTTGGTAAAATCTTTTAAATCTTTCCAACATATTTTAGCAGCAGATATTCAAAGACTAGATGATGTAGATGGCATTGGAGAAATAAGAGCTAGAACAATAAAACAATCTTTAAAAAGAATGCAAGAACAATTTGTGTTTGATAATTTAATTATGTAGAAAATAATTGTAATAAATTTAGAATTATGGTAGAATTATAGTGTTAAAAAATACAAAAAGGAAATGATTGTAAAATCAAATTTACCTTAAGGAAGGAATGGAAATAAAAATGAATAAAATAGCAAAAAGAATATTATTAATTTTAGGTATATTGTTGGTATTAGCTGGCATAATATTTGTATGTTATGGAGTATATAAAAAATTTACTTTAAATGTACCAAATCCAGTTGCTACAATAGAAGTAGAAGATTATGGAACAATAAAAGTAGAATTATATCCAGATAAAGCACCTAATACTGTAGCGAATTTTATAAGATTAGCAAATAGAGGAGTTTATAATGGAAGTACATTTCATAGAACAATGCCAAACTTTGTTATACAAGGTGGTGCTAAAAATGGAGATGCAACATCTTCACCAGCCCTTAGTGATATAATGGATAATATAGAAGATAGTAAAGATTTATGGGTAAAGAAACTATATTCAAAAGAATCTACTGATGAACAAAAAAAGAGCTTATTAGATAGAGCATATAATATACCTGGAGAGTTTATCGCAAATGGTTATGATAGCAATAATTTGAAACATGAAGAAGGCGTAATATCAATGGCAAGAAGCGATTATTCTACTTATGGATATATTGAAGAAGGATATAATTCAGCAGGCTGTCAATTTTTTATAATGACACAAGATAATACTTCTTTAGATGGGCTATATGCGGCATTTGGAAAGGTTACAGAAGGAATGGATGTTGTAAAAGAAATTTCTAATGTAGAAGTATATTACAGAGATACAGAGTTAAAAGAAGGAGAAAAAGCACCAACAGACAAAGATGGAAATACAATTGCTTCAGATACTCCAAAAGAACAACCTGTAATAAAAAGTATATCTGTAGAAACTTATGGTATTGATTATGGTATACCTACAACAGTAGAACCATTTGATTTATCTTCACTATACTCACAATTTATGAATTACTAAAATTTTAAAATAATATAAAGGTTTATAGGTATATCCTATTAAAAAACCTAAATATATTTTTACAAGGAGCAATATTTTAATTAGCAATTAAAATATAAAAAGAAAATGAAAGAAAAAAATGATAATGTAAAAGAAAAGAAAAACAAAAATAGAGATATAGGCAAAATAGCAACAAGAGTTATAGCTGCAATATTAGCTTTGTTAATGGTACTAGCAATGGGAGCTACACTTATATATTATTTAATAGGATAAAATAAATGAAATAAAAAGAGGAAATTTATATGGATGTTTTTTCATTAAATATTAATGATTTTTGGACAAGCATAACTGGATATATTACAGATATTTCAGCTAATCCTTTAAAATTAATAATATTTATATTAGATGTATTAATTGTTGGATATATAGGATATAAATTCGTTAAATCTGCAAGAAATTCGAGAGTATGGCAATTACTAAGAGGAATAGTATTAATTATAATTGTTACAATCTTAAGCGGAATATTTGAATTTAGAATATTAAATTGGTTTTTAACAATTTTTATGACATATGGAGTAATAGCATTAATAGTAATATTTCAACCAGAATTAAGAAGAATGCTAGAACAACTTGGAACAAATAAGTTTACTAAGTTTTTTGGAATAGGATTAGAAAAAAATCTAGAAACAAAAACAAAAGAGGATATATATAAAGTTTGTATAGCTGCTAAAGAATTATCAAATAGTAGAACTGGAGGACTAATAGTATTAGAAAGAGATATACAACTAAATGACATTATGGATACTGGAGTAAGAATAGATGCAGATGTTTCTCCACAATTAATAGTTAATTTATTTGTACCTAAAACTCCTTTACATGATGGAGCAATTATTATAAGCAAAAATAAAATTGCTGCAGCAGCATGTATTTTACCACTTTCCGATGATAAACAAGTAATTAAAGGCCTAGGTACAAGACATAGAGCAGCACTTGGAATTTCCAGAGAAACAGATGCTATTGCAGTTGTAATATCTGAAGAAACAGGTAAAATTTCTATTGCAAAAGATGGTATTTTAATAGCAGATTTAAAAGAAGAAGCATTAAAAAATATATTAATAAAAAATTTAGTAATAAAAAGATTTGGAAATGATGAAAAAAAGAAAAGAATTAATATTACTGGATTAAAAAAGAATAAAGAAAAATAAAAAGGAAACGCATATGAGAAATATAAAATTAACTATAGAATATGATGGTAAAGATTTTGGAGGTTGGCAAAAACAACCTAATAAATTAAATATACAAGGAGAAATAGAAAGAGCAATAAAAAGTATTACAGGTGAAGATGTAGAATTAATTGCATCTGGAAGAACAGATGCAGGAGTTCATGCTGTAGGACAAGTTGCAAATTTTAAAACAAATTCAAATATAGAAATTGATAAAATTCCAATTGCAATAAATTCGCAAGTAAAAAATTCTATAAGAATAAAAAATGCAGAAGAAGTAGATTTAAATTTTCATAGTAGATATAATTGCAAGAAAAAAACTTATAGATATATAATAGATAATTCGAAATATGGAACAGCAATTTACAGAAATATATGCTATCATATGCCAATAAAATTAGATGTTGAAGAAATGAAAAAAGCAGTTAAATATTTTGAAGGTGAGCACGATTTTAAAGCATTTAAATCTAGTGGAACAAGCAGCAAAAGCAGTGTAAGAATAATATATAGTGCAAATGCTATAACAGAAGGAGATAATATTGCAATTGATTTAACAGGAAACGGTTTTTTATACAATATGGTTAGAATTATAGCAGGAACACTTTTAGATGTTGGACTAGGAAAAATAAAAGCAGATGAAATACCAGAAATAATAGAATCAAAAGATAGAAATAGAGCAGGAAAAACTCTTCCACCACAAGGATTAATGTTGTTAGGAGTAGAATATACATAAAAAATAGCCTATAAGTCTATTTGCTACCTAAAAGATGAATTGTAAAAAATATAAATACAATTTCATCTTTAAATATTTCATAGGTTTTGCAGATATGTCTGCAAAATTAGAAAGGACAATGTATGAGCGAATTGGAAAACATAGAAAATATAAATGTGGATAGATTATATAATGATGTAGCAGGTTTGATTGAAAAAGCAAAAACAAAAGTAGTTACACGTGTTAATACAGAGTTTGTTATATTAAATTGGAATATTGGTAGTAGAATAAAAAATGAATTACTTAATAATAAAAAACCAGAATATGGTAAACAAGTTATAAAAGAATTAAGTAAAAGGTTAATATCAAAATATGGTAGAGGATATAGCTATTCAAATTTATATAGGATGCTACAAGTAAATGAGGATTTTGGAGATTTTGAAAATTTTGTGACATTGTCGCAAAAATTAAGTTGGTCGCATTTTGTGGAAATTGTAAAAATGGATACTGATGTAAAAAGAAAATTTTATGCAACAATGTGTATGAATGAAAATTGGTCAGTTAGAACACTAAAAAATAGAGTGGATTCAGCATTATTTGAAAGGACGGCCATATCTAAAAAGCCTGAGCAGACAATAATCAATGATTTACAATTATTAACAAATGAGGATAAAATGACAACAGACTTGTTTTTTAGAGATCCATATATTTTAGATTTTTTAGAATTAAAAGACACATATAGTGAAAAAGATTTAGAAAATGCAATAATAAACGAGTTAGAAAAATTTATTTTAGAAATGGGAAGTGATTTTGCATTTTTAGCTAGACAAAAAAGAATTACAATAGATGGTAGAGATTACTATATGGATTTATTGTTCTATCATAGAAAACTAAAAAGGTTAGTTGTTATAGAACTAAAATTAGATGAATTTAAACCAGAACATAAGGGACAAGTAGAGTTATACCTAAAATGGCTAAACAAATATGAAAGAGCAGAAGGAGAAGAAGCACCAGTTGCAATTATATTATGTGCTACTAAAAGTGATATGATGACGGAATTACTTGAATTAGATAATAGTGGAATACATGTTGCACAATATCTTACTAAATATGTTCCTAAAGGATTATTAGAGGAAAAATTCTTATCTAGTATAAGAAATGCCAAAATACAATTAGAACAAAGAAACAAAAATAAAGAAAAAGAATAATTTAAATTTTTGCGACAGTGTCGCAAAAATTTAAAGAATGAATATGATTTGAATTTAGAAATAATTCTAAGGCTATTTTTTGTAACATATAGTTAGAGATATACATAATATATATTAAAAATTATAAAATAATGAAGATCAATCTGATTACAAACATTATTGGTAAGGAGAAGGCTTATGAATATACTATTATTGTTTTTTGCTCTACCTATTTCCACAATAATACTTGCTATAGTTTTACAAAAAATACTTAGATGTCCAATACTAGTAGCTGCTACATTTTTTGCAATTTATTTGATTGTAGCATATGCAGTATTTGATTCGAGTTTCTTAATATTTGTTATTATATATACTATTTTAGCATATGTTACAGCAGTACTTACAAGATTAATTTGCAATATATTAGAGAGAATAAATAGGTGTGGCATCGGAAGGGATAATTGCGATAACTGTAATATTTGCAATACCTCAAATACAAATACATCAAATTGTAATAATGTAGGTAGAACAAGTTTTACAGTAGCAACTAATGAAGTAAATCCAGTTTTATTTTTGAGTAATAGAAATAATACAACAAGAAGAAATTGTTGCAATTGTTCCAGAAGATAGAAGAATATAAATATGCAGAGGTATGAAAAAAGAGATATTTTCATACCTCTATATTTAATATTTTAATAAGAGAAACAAGATATTATTACAGAAATATTACAAAAGTATTACAATTTAATTACAGATAACAAAATCTATTGAAAACAAAATACAAATGGTATAAAATAAAAGCGTACAATTAGCAAGAAAATGAATAGTACATGTGAAAAAATAAAAGTAAAGGAGAAAGACAGAATGACGCAAAGCATTGATACTGTAGAGAGAGAGAGACTGGCCAATGAAACAAAAAAATAGGCAAAAAAGGTTGCCATAAAATAGATAAAAAATGAAGAAATCATAAATTCGAAAAA
>CAJFUM010000103.1 GCA_904420285.1 uncultured Clostridia bacterium
ATTACCTCCTTGGAGATAATATATATTTTTACTATGACATAATCAAATGTTAAATTTACTATGACATTATCAAAAATTAATTACAAATCTAATTTTATATAGTTGAAATAATAAGTATAATGTGATAATATAAGTCTTAGAAATTTTTAATATAGAAAGGTAGAAAATATGGTACAAATAGCAGTTTTAGGTTATGGAACAGTAGGTTCTGGAGTAGTATATTTATTAGATAAAAATAGAGATATAATATCTAAAAGAATAAATGATGAAATACAAGTAAAATATATTCTTACTAGAAGAGAATATAATAAAGACAAATATGCTTCTAAGATTATTATGAATATTGATAAGATAGTAGAAGACAAAGATATTAAAATTGTTGCAGAAGTTATTGGAGGAGTAACAGATGCATATGAGTATACAAAAAAATTATTAAAAGCGGGAAAAAATGTAGTTACAGCAAATAAAGAACTAGTTGCAACTAAAGGAACTGAACTTTTTAAATTAGCAAGGGAGAATAATGTAAAATATTTATTTGAAGCTTCTGTTGGAGGAGGAATTCCAATTATTCATCCAATGATACAATGTTTAGTATCAAATAAAATAGATAAAATTGTAGGTATTATGAATGGAACAACAAATTATATTCTAACTAAAATGTTAAAAGATAATTTGTCTTTTGAAGAAGCATTAAAAAATGCACAAAAGTTGGGATATGCAGAAAGCAATCCTGCAGCTGATGTAGAAGGAATAGATACATGTAGAAAAATTTCTATTTTATCTTCTTTAGCATATGGAAGAAATGTAAATCCAGATTTAATAAATGTAAAAGGAATTGACAAAATTACATTAGAAGATGTAAAAGTAGCTGAAAATAAAGGTTATGTTGTAAAATTAGTTGGATATTCTAAACGTGTTGGAGAAGAAAAAGCAGAAATAATAGTAACACCATGTGCAATAAAAAAGAATCATCCTTTAGCAAATGTAGATGATGTATATAATGCAATATTAGTTTCTGGAAATGCTACTGGAGAAGTTATGTTTTATGGAAAGGGAGCAGGACAGTTCCCAACAGCTAGTGCAGTTTGCTCTGATATTATTGAATGTTTAGATAATAAAACAAATGTAGAATTTGTTTGGAGTGATGAGAAAATAGAAATAGAAACTCCTAAGCTAAAATGTTTGGATAATATAAACATACCAATTATTGATTAAAATATATAATATAATTACTTTACTGGAGGCCTTTTTATGGAATTTGATACATCTAAAAGTGATGATAAACAATATGTTTTAGAAAGAGTTAGTTATAAAGGAAGTCTGCTAGATTTGGCATCGGACAGATTAAAAAACGACAAAGAAGTAGTTTTGGCTGCAATAAAGCAAGATGGAAATGCTTTAGAGTTTGCAAGTAAAGAACTAAAGGATGATAAAGAAGTTGTGTTAGAATCTATAAAAAAAGTAGGATGGACAGCATGTTATGTTAGTGATAGATTAGCAGATGATAAAGAGGTTATGTTAAATGCTGTAAAAATAGATGGGCAAGAGTTATATTATGCTTCTCCAAAGTTAAGGGATGATTATGATGTAGTATTAGAAGCTGTTAGTAAAAAGGGACTTATATTAAAGTATGCTAGCAAAAGACTTAGAGCAAATAAAGAAATTGTACAAGCAGCAATACAAAATTATAAAAATGCAGTTGAATATATTTCAGATGAAAATTTAAAAGAGAAAATGGCTAAATCAGAAAATTAATTGAATAAAAAAAGAAAAACATCAAAAACTAATAATGGTGATAATATGAAAATATCTTGGATTAAATATGAGAAAGATAACAAGAATTTTATAATACCAGAAAGATTAGGTTTTGATGTTTTTAAATTAGATAATCCAGAAAATACAGATTTAGAAATAAAAGAATTAATAAATAAAAATTATGATACTATTATTTTAACTAATGAAATAGCTAGTTTTTCAGAAGATATAATAAAGAAATATGTAAAAGATAAAAATATTAAAATCATAATTACAAAAAGTAAAGAATAAAATTCTATAACAAACCTAAAACTGAGAGGAGAATATATTTGTATTATTCTAGATTTGAAAAAATGTTAAATAAAGATTTGGCTCACGAAAATGAATATTCCAATATTATTTTTTTGTGTATTGGAACAAGTAAATTGATTGGAGATTCTATTGGTCCACATGTAGGAGACAAATTAAAAATTATAGAAAATGATTATATAAAGGTTTATGGTACTACAGAAAACAATGTTGATTTTTTAAATAGTAAATATGTTATTGAAAAGATTTATAAAGAATATAATAATCCATATATAATAACTATAGATGCCGCGCTAAGCAATATTTACAAAAAAGGTGATATTGTTACAGGAAATGGATATATAAAATTAGGAAAAGCATTAGAAAAAAATATTTGTTTTTATTCTAATATAAATATAAAATGCATAATGGGAAAATATTATATAGATAAAGAACAAAATTTAAAAGAATTGCAGGCTGTAAAAATAGAAGAAGTATCAAAAATGGCAGAAATAATATACAAAAAAATAAAAAATATTTTAATAAAATTTAGGATAAATGTATAGAAAAGAAAAAAATGGCAAAAATCTAATTAAGATAATTAATTAGGAGGGTACTATGAATATAAGTGATATGAAAAATATAGTAGTATTAAAAAATTTGCCATCTAATTTGGTAGAAGAAGCTATAGTTGTATTAAAAGAAAATAAAAAAATACATAAATATCAATTAATAGATGCAAAAGAAAAAAACAATGATAATATAGAAAAAAATAATGATAAAGGATATATATTAAAAGAAGCAGAAATGCTTGTAAAATCGTATACTGAAGAATTAGAAAAACAATCTCCAAAATGGAAAAAGAATATGAAAAAATTAGAAAAAAGATATAAAAATTCTATAAAACTTAATTTTTTTCTATTTTTTACCACAATTCTTAGCATAATAATAAGTTTAATTTAATATGAATAAAAAACATCTCTTCCACATATATATGTAAAAAACAACAAAGGAAGAGGTGTTTTTTTGGAAAGAGTAATGAGTCAAGAAGAAAGAATTAGAAGAGCGGAAGAAATATATAATAGAAGAAAAGCTTTAAACCGGAGTTAGAGTTTCTTCTAATAATGTTAATAGAACAGAAAAAAAGAAAATTTCTTTATTTAAAAAAATGTTTATGCAACTTGCCATTTGTGCAGTAATTTATATAATATTTTATTTAATAAAAAATACAGATTATATATTTTCTGAAGATGTAATAAATAAAACTAAAGAATTTTTATCACATGATATTAATTTTGGACATATACAAAACGAAATTAGTAGTTTTATAAATAACAATAAAGATAAATTTAGTTTTTTAGGATTAAATGACCAAAATGTAGTAGAGCAAACAAATCAAATTGAAAATAATGTGGAAGAAATAAGTAATACTGTAAATACAATTGGAGGAATAGGTGGAGCAGTTACAAATGAAATTGTAGAAGAAGCAAACGAAAAAGAAGAGAAAAAATCTCAATATGAAATTGATGTAGAGTATTTAAAAGAAAAATATAAATTTATTGTACCAATAAAAGGAACAATTACATCTAAATATGGAAAAAGAGAAGCAACAGAAGTGGTGTCTGCCAATCATCAGGGAATAGATATAGGAGCAGATGAAGGAACTGTAATATATGCATCAATGGAAGGAACTGTTTCTGTAGCATCTGAAGAAGGTGAATATGGAAAACATATAGATATAACTAATGGTGATGTACTTACAAGATATGCTCATTGCAGTAAACTTCTAGTAAAAGAAGGACAAAAAGTGAAGCAAGGAGACAAAATTGCAGAAGTTGGATCAACAGGAAATTCTACAGGTCCACATTTGCATTTTGAAATTAGAAGAGATAATAGAACAATAAATCCAGAATCTATTTTAAAATTTTAATTTACGAGGAGGTTCTATGAGCATAAAAATTGATTTAAAAATATTTCTGTTTCTATTCTTGTTTTTACTTACATCGCAAGTAGAAATGTATATAATTTTAATGATTTTTGCAATTATTCACGAACTAGGACATTTAATAGCAGGACTAATTTTAAAATTTAAACCAGAAGAAATCAAACTAACTCCAGTGGGATTGCAAATAAAATTTAAAGTATATAAAGAAAATAGTGAAAAAATAAAAGAAGCTAGAGTATTAAATATAAAGAAAGCAATTATTTCACTCGCAGGTCCTTTAACTAATTTAATTATTGCCATTGTTTCAATTATAATTGGAAACTTTAACATAAATATACAAAACACATACATATATCAAATTATAATATATGCAAATCTTCTGATAGCAATGTTTAATTTAATTCCCATATATCCAATGGATGGAGGAAGATTTCTAAATGAATTATTGAAAATTGCAATAGGAAATAAAAGAGCATATAAAATAACATATATTGTATCTAAAACAATTCTTATTCTTCTAACAGCATTCTCTAGTATTTTAATATTGTACATACATAATATTGCTTTAGTTATAATACTTGCATATTTATGGTATTTAGAAGTAATAGAAATAAGAAGATATAATAGAAGAAAGAATATAGAAGCCATTATAAAAGGATACAATTATCTTTTTTAATACAAATTGTTTTCTAAATTACAAAATTTGTGTTATAATATTTATGTAAATATTATAAAGGAAAGAGAAAAATGTTTAATATTGAAGAAGAATTAAAAAAATTGCCTTCTAAACCTGGTGTATATATTATGCATGACAAAGATGATAATATAATATATGTAGGAAAAGCAATTTCTTTAAAAAATAGAGTTAGGCAATACTTTAGAAAAACAAATAAAACAAAAAGAATTCAAAATATGGTTTCATTAATAGATCATTTTGAATATATAGTAACAGATAATGAAGCAGAAGCACTTATACTAGAATGTAACTTAATTAAGAAAAACATGCCTAAATTTAATGTATTATTAAAAGATGATAAAACATATCCATATATTAAAGTTAATATTAAAGCAGAGTATCCAGATGTATATATTACAAGAAGAATTTTAAATGATGGTGCTAAATATTTTGGGCCATATGCTAATGCTGGTAGTGCAAAGGAGATGGTAGAGTTTATTAAATCCAAATTTAAAATAAGACAATGTAGAAGTTTTAAATTTAAAGATAGACCTTGTTTAAATTATTATATAAAAAAGTGTATGGCTCCTTGCATGGGATATATTTCAAAACAAGAATATATGAAACAAATTGATGAAATAGTAAATGTTTTAGAAGGAAAAACAGAAAATTTAATAAAACAAATCGAAAAAGAGATGGAAGAAGCAGCAAAAGATATGCAATATGAAAAAGCTGCATATTTACGAGATAAAAAGATAGCAATTGAAAGAATTTCAGAAAAACAGAAGGTTTCTAATATTTCAGAAAATGATATAGATGTAATTGGACTAGCTAGAAATGAAACTAAAGTATGTATAGAAATATTTTTTGTTAGAAAAAGTAAAATGATAGGCAGGGAACATTTCTTTTTAAATGATTTAGCAGATGAAGAATCAAAAGAAATTATTTCTGGCTTTATAAAACAATACTATATGGATAGGCCAATTTTGCCAAATAAAATTATGATTAGAGAAGATATAGAAGAAAAAGAAATATTACAAGAATGGTTAAGCAAAGTTGCAGGAAGAAAAGTTGAAATAAAAACTCCTCAAAAAGGAGAGAAATTAAGATTAGTAGAAATGGCAGAAAATAATGCACTAATAACTTTAGAAAATAAAGAAAAAGATAAAAATACTATTATGCAAGAATTAAAAGAAATATTAAAAATGAATAAAATGCCAAGAAAAATTGAATGCTTTGATATATCAAATCTAGCAGGAACAAATATAGTAGCAGGAATGAGTGTAATGCAAGATGGTGCAATTAAAAAAAATATGTCGAGACGTTTTAAAATAAAAACAGTATTTGGACAAGATGATCCAAGATGTATGAAAGAAGTAATAACAAGAAGATTAATACATTCTATAGAAAATCCAAATGGAGGATTTGGAGGTTTACCAGATGCTATATTTGTAGATGGTGGTATTACGCAAATAAGAGCTGCTATAGAAGCCATAAATGATTTAAAATTAAAATACAAAGAGATTGAAGAAAATTTAAATATACCAGTTTATGGAATGGTAAAAGATGATAAACATTCAACAAGAGCTCTGATAAATGAAAATAGAGAAGAACTAAAAATATCGAATAATTTATTTAATTTAATAACATTATTACAAGATACAGTACATGATACTGCAATTGGATATCATAAAAAATTAAGAGAAAAAGAAGCGGTTAAATCAGCATTAGATAACATAAATGGAATAGGAGAAGTAAAGAAAAAAGCTTTACTTAAGACTTTTGGAAGTGTTAAAAAAATTGCAAATGCATCAATAGAAGAAATTACGAAAATAAAAGGGATAAATGAAAAGTTAGCTCAGAAAATAAAAGAAGAGCTAAAACAATAAATGTTTTTGGTTTATATTGTAAATTTATTGTGTACGAAATAATGAATAAAATCCCAATATATTGAATATGTATATATTATAAAAATATATTGGGGGGATTTTATTATGGAGTATGCTAGAGATATTATTTTAAATTTGCAAGATGGACAAACTAAGGAAATAAACAAAAGTTTTTTTAATAAATTTATGAAACATAAGATTATGCTATTGGTTACTTTTATAACTTTAGGTTTTATGATTTTAGATATAGTCTTAGTTTCTAATTTTATTAATGCACTAATAACATTATAATAAATATGGAGGTTAATAACATAAATGAATGTAGCAAATAATTGGAAAGATTATGAAATATTAGATATGGCAAATGGAGAAAAATTAGAAAGATGGGGAGATATAATTTTAATTAGACCAGATCCACAAATAATATGGAAAACAAAATCATTCCCTAAAAAGTGGAATAATGTTAATGCAAGATATGTTAGAAGTTCAACTGGAGGAGGAAGCTGGAAATATAATAAAAATGTTCCAAACAATTGGAAGATACATTATAAAGATTTAGTATTCAATATAAAACCAATGGGATTTAAGCATACTGGATTATTTCCAGAGCAAGCTGTAAATTGGGATTGGTTAATAAACAAAATAAAAAATGAAAAAAGAGAAATTAAAGTATTAAATTTATTTGCATATACAGGAGGTGCAACTGTTGCGTGCAGTTATGCAGGTGCATCAGTATGCCATGTTGATAGTTCAAAAGGAATGACATCATGGGCAAAAGAAAATATAGAATCATCAGGTCTTGGTAAAAATCCAGTTAGATTTATAGTAGATGATGTTGTGAAATTTGTAAATAGAGAAATAAGAAGAGGAAATAAATATGATGGAATTATAATGGATCCTCCATCATATGGTAGAGGTGCAAATGGTGAAGTATGGAAATTTGAAGATAACATATTTGATTTGGTAGAGTTATGTTCAAAAGTGTTATCAGATAAGCCATTATTCTTCTTAATAAATGCATACACTACAGGTATAGCAAGTACTGTTTTAGAAAATATTTTAAGATTAAATATAAAAGTTAAAGGAAAATTTTCTCATGGAGAAGTTGGTCTTCAAATGACAAATTCAAAATTAATACTTCCATGTGGAATATATGGTAGATGGGAGAGCTAGAAATAAATGCAAAAATTAAATGTAATATATGAAGATAATCACATAATTGTTGTTGAAAAACCAGTAAACATTCCATCACAAGGGGATAAAACTGGAGATATTGATATGCTAACAATTATAAAGGAATATTTAAAAGAAAAATATATGAAACCAGGCAATGTTTACTTGGGCTTAGTACATAGATTGGATAGACCTGTAGGTGGGGTTATGGTTTTTGCTAAAACATCTAAAGCAGCAGCCAGATTAAGTGAAGAGGTAAGAAATAAAACTTTTAACAAAACATATTTAGTAATTGTAAATGGAAAAATGGAAGCCAAAAATGGAACATTAGAGGACTATCTATTAAAAAATGAGAAAAAGAATATAAGTAAAGTAGTTAAAGAGGGAACTAAAAACTCAAAATATGCTTCATTAGATTATGAAGTATTAAAATATAATGAAGAAATAAACTTATCTGTATTAAAAATAAACTTACATACAGGAAGACATCATCAAATTAGAGTACAACTATCTAGTAGAAACCATAGTATTTATGGAGATCAAAAATATGGAGGAAGAGGGCATGGAAAACAAATTACACTTTGGGCATATAGTTTAAAAATCCTTCATCCTATTACAAAGGAAGAGATGATATTTAAATCAATACCAGAAAGAAATAATTCTTGGAAAATATTAGAAGGAATAGAACTATAGGAGCTAAAAAATAGCTCTTTTTTTTTCGTATATTTTATAAAACATAAAAAAATTATATGAAAATCAAAGATACAATTATTTATATAAGAATGGCCTAATTTTATATATTAAAACAAAAAAATGTCAAAAAAAGTATTATTATAGTTTTAGTTTAAATGAGGTGAGCAGATTGGTAGAAAAATTTTGTAATTTTATTCTCGCTAAAATGAGAAAAAGAATGCCAGATATTACAGACGAAAAAGCAGAAATAATACTTTATGGATTAGAGCTTATTTTAGGAGAAATACCAAAATTATTTTTAATTTTTGGTTTAGGATTTATACTAGGAATAGGATGGTACATGGTATTTACTTATATAGCAATTCTTCCATATCGAACAATGTCAGGAGGTTTTCACCTACATACACACTTAGGATGTATATTAGCAAGTAGTCTATTTTATTACGGTAATATATTAATAAGTAAATTCTTAGTATTAGATAATTTACAAAAATATATTTTGATAGCTCTTTCACTTATATTTGGATTATTAATGGTAAGCATGTATGCACCTGCAGATACTGAAAACATACCAATTATAAGTAAAAAAGAAAGAAAAACAAAGAAAATACTATCATATATTACATTAATACTAACTTTAGTAGCAGCAGCTATTATACAAGATAGAATTTTATCAAATATTTTAATAATAGGAACTATATTCCAAACATTATCTATAACAAGATTAGCATATAAATTAACCAATAATAAATATGGATATGAAGAATATGCTAAACAAGCAGAAAACTAATAAAATTGGTAATAAACATTAGCCGGCAATGTTTTATTATATAAAATTTTAAACTATAGGAGGAAAAATAATATGTTAAAAACTTTAGCAAAATTAGCAGAGAAATATGCAAAATCTACAAATACAGCATGCTTTGTAATGGGAATGATCCATCAACCAAAGATGCCTGCATCTTTAATAAAAAAAGACTAATACAATAATTGAATAACAACTATTTTTCATATAATAAAATATAAAATCGACAACTAAAAAATAGCCTGTTCAATAGGCTATTTTTTAGTAAAATTATTTAAAAATTTCAAATTGTTGAGTGAAGAACTTAGAATCTTTTGTAGTAAATAAATTTAAATTATTATTATGCATTAATATTTGTCTAATTTTCCATAATCCAAGTCCACTATGATTTTCTTTAGAAGTAATACCTTTTCTATAAATATCTTCTGTATCAACATCCTTGTTGTTATATGTATTTTGAATAATTATTGCAATCATATCATTAGTATTTTCTTTTCTAAAAGTAACATTGATAATTTTCTCATCACATTCTTTTGCTGCATCTATAGCATTATCTAATAATATACCAAGAATTCTAGTAAAATCATAAATTTTCATACGAGATTCTATTTCATTTAAATCTAAGAAAACATTTAAATGTATTGATACATTCTGTTTATCAGCTTCATAATATTTTGTAGCAAGTATGTGATAAATTGCTGGATGGTTAATTACAGCAGGTGAAAGAGCATAAAGATTATTTGTTTTATTACATTCTTCTAAAAGCTGATTATAATATTTCTTCAAACCTTCCATATCTTCATTTATAACATAACCACCAATACTATTTACGATATTATCAAAATCATGTTTAAAAGATCTTACTGTATCATGGAGAATTGTAAGGGAATGAATCGTCATTTGAGCACTTTCTAGATCTCTTTTAGTAATTTCGAGATTAGAAATATTAACTAAATTGTAAATACTAATAATAGAGTAAGCTAGTAAGCCTAAAATTCCAGCAAACGTTATGAAAAATGGCATTGTATTACTGTAAAATCTTACTAGATAAAATTGAGTAGCAATAACAAATAAAATGATTAATATATTAAAAACTAATAAAATTTTAGTTTTTCTATTTAAATTTTCAAAAACTTTAATGTGAAATTTCAAATATTTTATAAGTAAATATAGCAGGAACATTATGAAATAAATACCGATTGACATTCCTGTTCTATATAAAGGAATAGTCATAATCAAATTATAATCTATTTTGAATAAACAAAATAAAATGCTAGAAAATAAAAATTCTATTAATGAAGTAGCCGACATCGTTAATACTACTGATAAAATACTCTTTAGAATTGTAGTTTTTAATATAAAGAATATCATTAGTGGCCAAACAAAGATATTAATAAATACAGTATATGAAGTTGGTATTACAAAATTAAATAATATTGCTAACGAACCATAAACCAATACATATATTAATTTTCTCTTCTTAGTTGTTTCGATATTTAATAAAGTTGTGAAGAAAAGCATACCAATGAATACATCTAAGAATATTAAAGGCATTGCCATAAATTTAATTAAACTTTCATTTGGTGTAGTTAACGCTGACCATATTGTCTGTAAAATATTCATTTCTCAAAACCTCCATAAAATCATTTTTATATTTTGGGCCAATAAAACACTTATCATTATTAGTGAATGATATAGAATTTTCTGACATATCTATATCTGTAATTTTATCCATATTTACAATATATGATTTATGACATCTAACAAAATTATAAGGTAACATTCCAGATATTTTGTTAAATGAGCTATATGTTTCATAATCTCTTGTATCTGTGTGAAATATTACCTTCATTCCATCTTTCTTTATAAATCTAATACTATTTTCTTTAATAACTGTTCTGTCATTATCTAGATGAATGTATTTAGATTTATTTCCAAATATATCAGAATATAATCGCAAGATAGTTTCCTCAAAACGCTCTTTAGTTAAAGGCTTTTGTAAGAAATCGAAGGTCTTACATTTATATGCAAGCATACTAAATTCAAAGTGTCCGGTAACAAAAATAATGTAAACATTTTTATCAATTGTTCTAATTTGTTCTGCAATTTGTAGTCCAGAAGTTGAAGATTTTAAATCAATATCAAGAAGTAAAACATGTGTTGGATTGTTTTTTACATAATGAAGCAACTCAATAGGATCATCGGTCGTAAAAGTAATTTGACCATTTAAATTGTGAGAAATCAAAATTGAATTTAACATTTTAGACAACTTTTCAATAGCACTAAAATTATCATCACATAATACAAAATTTAACATCTTTATCCTCCGTATAATAAAAATAAAATATGAACTTTATTTCGACAAACCGGAAAAATATACCCATTATTTTCCAATTCCTTTATTAATATAATCTAAATTATTTAGCTTGTCAATACAAAAATTCCAGAAAAATAAATTTATTTGTCGAAAAATTAGAGTTGAAAAATAAGCAACAAGATTAATAAGTATTTTAATAGAAACGTAATAATTTAATAGCATGCAATGGTATAAATGGAGTAGTATCTCTTTTTTGTGCTCAAATAGTCTTAAATAAAATTAGTCAGCATAAAATTTAATAAAACAAAAAAATAATAGATAAATATGAAGTTATTAGTATGGGGAATAATGAAAAAACATATATATATTTAACATATGATCGCGGTTATGAAGCAGGGTATACAGAAAAAATATTAGAAGTATTAAAACAAAATGAAGTTAAAGCTACCTTTTTAATTACTGGTCATTATTTAAATTCTAAACCAGATTTAGTAAAAAGAATGATTTATGAAGGACATATAATTGGAAATCATACACCTAAATGCTTAATGTCCGGAAATGATATAAAGATAAAATGCTAGAGTAATAGCCTATTTAGAGCAAATAAAAACAATTAGAGTATAATAAGATGTATGAATAAAAAGTTAAATATTTTAATATAGGAATAAATAATATTGATTTTTGAAATTTAATTGTATAAAAAAGGAATTTGTGATATTATAATTTCAAAATAACAACGAGAAAAAGGAGA
>CAJFUM010000104.1 GCA_904420285.1 uncultured Clostridia bacterium
AATATGGATACCAGGAGGATTTAATGTAGCGGAAGATTCAGCAACAAATGAAGATGAAGGAATAGTAATAGAAGATAGTAAAGGAAACCAATTTGTATGGGTGCCAGTAAAAGATTATACAACAATGTATACAGTAGGAACAAAAACACTATGTGGAGTAACAACACAAACAACAGTGTATAGTAAAATAAGAATAAGAAGCGGAGATAATAGTAGTTATACACCAACGACTCCAGGCTCAACTTCCGGAATAAGAGAGCCAGATTTAGTAGTGGGATTTGATGGAACAAGATGCGATGCAAGTTCAACAAATTATAGTATACTAGGATGTAGTAGTGCAAAAGATATGGCAGATAAGATGGTAGCAGAGTATAAAGCAACATATGAGAGTATAAAGAAATATAAAGGATTTTATATAGGAAGATTTGAATTATCAGGAAGTATAACAAGTCCAACAGTGCAAAAAGGTAAGACAGTAATAACAGGCGAAAATTGGTATAATTTAAAGAAAGCATGTACAAATATAGTAAGTACAAGTTATGCTCAAAGTACAATGATATATGGAAACCAGTGGGATGAAGTAATGAGCTGGTTAAAGACAACAAAATTTGCAAGTGATCCAAGTAAAGTAGATAGTAATTCACGAAGTTGGGGAAATTATGAATATAGTACAGGAGCGGCAAAAACAGGAAGTGGAACTAAAAGAACATCAGGATATAATGAAGCATGGCAAGCAAATAATATATATGATTTAGCAGGAAATTGTATGGAATGGACCCAAGAAGCACACTTCGAAGACTACCGTGGTGATCGCGGGGGCGACTGGAATGATTATGGCAATCTTCCGTTTAACTATCCGGTTTCAGCTCGCAACGGCGACTTCCCTGACGATGATAGTAGCGATTGTTCCCGCCCAACCATGTACATTAAGTAAATTTTAGCAATAACATTACATATATTACAGAAATATTACAGAAATATTACAATAATATTAAGTTTTTGTTACAAGAAGCTTAATGTTATTGTTTTTTTTTGCAAATTGTTGTAAAATAAAATATGAAATACTATTTTGTCAAATTTAAGGAGGAATATAATTATGGCAATGAATCCAATGCAAAGAAAGGCAAATAATTCGTTTTTGCTAGGAATATTAATAACTTTAGTAATAACAGGTTTAATAATAGGCTTTTTAATTTATCAAGTTTCTAATCTAAATAAGAAATTAGAAGAAAAAGAAGCTAATAGAATATTTGGATATGTAGTTGTGGGAGAAATAAAATCTGGAACAGAAATTACATCAGATTTAGTAAAAGGCGTAGAACTAAATATGAATGTAGACTCTTCTGGAATATATAGCTCACAAACAAAAGATGCTGAAGGTAATACAATAGCAGATGCTACAGGTTCGCTTCTACCAGTGGGATTAAAAGCTAAAGTAGATTTACATGCTGGAACTGTTTTAACTACAGACCTTACGTATGAAGAGGAAGAAGTAACAGCAGATTTAAGAAGTCAAGAATACAATGTTATAACAATAACAAGTCAACTTCAAACAGGTGATTATATAGATATTAGATTAAGAACACCAGATGGTAGAGATCTAATAGTTGTATCACATAAAGAAGTTACAATACCAGATTTAGCTGGTGTTGATTCTACAAATTGCATATGGTTAGATTTAAGAGAAGAAGAAACTTTAATGATGAGTTGTGCTATAGTTGAAGCATATAAAATGAATGGTGCTAAACTTTATACAGCAAGATATGTAGAACCAGGAATACAAGATGCAGCAACACCTACATATGTTCCAAATACTGAAACATTAGCACTTATTGAAAGAGACCCTAATATAGTACAAGAAGCTAAAAATGAGTTGCTAACTACATTAAGAGGAAATAGCCAACTTGTAAGACCAGGTGTAGATAGCTTTGTAAATAATGAAGATGCTGCAGACAATGTAGTTGAAAAGACAGAAGAAGAAATTACAAGCTTACAAGAAGAAAGAGAAGCATACATTGATTCAATGGGTGTATAAAATTAATAAACGTAAAACAAAAGAATAATAATGAACAAAAGAAAAGATTTATAATAAAAAAATTGGGAGGAATAAATGAAAAAAATAGGCTTTATTGGTAGTTTTGATAAAACAGATTTAATCTTATATATATCTAAAGTATTAGTGGCAATGGATAAGAAAGTTTTAATGATAGATTCTACTATTAATCAAAAAGCTAAATATGTAGTACCTGTTATTAAGCCAACAAAAGCCTATGTTACTGAATTTGAAGAAATAGATGTAGCTGTTGGATTTAACAATTTTGATGAAATAAAAGAATATTTAGGTATACCAATACATGCTGAACTGCCTTATGATATTATTTTAATAGATATAGATAATATAGAAGCAGTAGAAAGTTTTGGTATTAATAATGATGGAAAGAATTATTTTATAACAGGTACAGATTTATATACATTAAAAAAAGGATTAGAAATATTAAGTGGAATTACAGAAGTTCTTAATTTAACCAAAGTAATTTTTTCTAGAACAGCAAGCAAGGAAGATGATGATTACCTAAATTATTTATCTTTAGGATATAAAATAACTTGGAGCGACGAGGTTATATATTTCCCATTTGAAGTGGGAGATCAAAGTGTTATAGCTGAAAACCAAAGGGTATCTAAAATAAAATTTAGAAGACTTAGTACACAATATAAAGAAGCTTTAATTTATATTGTAGAGCAAATATTAGAACAAGATGAATATTCTAAAATGAAGAAAATTTTTAAACAATTAGAAAGAAACATATAATTATATATTTTTAGTGTTTATAGGTAGAACCATAAAACCTAAATATAGTTAAAGGATAAAAATAATGGCAATAATTACATTCAAAAGTAATGAATTAAAGGAAACTGGACAAACATTATCTTTAGTTGCATTAGCAACTCAAATGGCAATAGAACATAATTATAAAATATTAGTTGTATCTACAAACTTTAATGATTTAACATTAGAAACTTGTTATTGGGAACCAGGAAAACTAAATAGGCCAGTTATAGGTACACAAGCACATGCAAGTGTTGGAGTAGATTCTGGAGTAGAAGGATTAATAAGAGTTCTTACAACAAATAAAACAAGTACAGAAATTGTTAAAAACTATTCTAAAACAGTATTAAGAGATAGACTAGATGTTCTATTATCACCTAGAGCGGAAAAATATGATGAGTATATACAATTATGTTCAAACTACCCAGAAGTACTTAGAATGGCAGATAGATATTATGATTTAATTTTTGTAGATTTAAGTAGTAGAATGCGTGCAGAAGAAGCACAAAACATTATAAATGTATCTGATGTTATAATAGTAAACATTACACAAAGATTAAAAAATATTAATGATTTTATAGAATTAAAAGAAACAGATGAATTCTATAAAAGAAAAAATATAATGTTGTTATTAGGAAGATATGACTCACATTCAAAATATAATGTTAAAAATGTAACAAGATATATGAAAGAAAAGAAAACAATTTTTGCAGTACCATATAATACATTGTATTTTGAAGCATGTTCAGAAGGAAAAGTAATAGACTTCTTTTTGAAATTAAAGAATATAGATGAAAATGATAGAAACCATATATTTGTTAGTGAAGTAAATAGAGCAAATGATGGAATTATATATAAATTACAAGAATTACAGATGAAGATTTAATCCTTAGAAAGGAGAAAAAAATGGTAAACGCATTATTAATATTAATTGTAGTATTAGTAGCCTTTGCATTATTATTTAACTTTATAAAAAAGAGAAAAAACGAAGAAAAAGAAGATGTTTTAGAAGTTGATGACAAAACATATACATTGGACAAAATGATTGAATTTGTAAAGAAAAGATTGGATGAAATTACTAAAATCAACCTTTATGATATTGGGCTTTCTGAGGAAGAATTAAAAAGAAGAAAGAACAAAAAATATGAATTAAAAAGGGCTTTAAAAGGTTGTACATATGGAGATGTAAATGATAAAAAGTATGTAAAAGAACTTATATATGATTTATTGTATAAAGAGTATGGTGTAGATGAAACTAATGTTTCAAAAGCAATACCTTTTGATGTACCATCACTTTTAACAGCACAAGATAAATTCGAAATCATTTTGTATATGTACAAAAATGAATTTGGATATGAAGCATTAAGTGAAATAATAAAGAAATACGATTTAGCACAACTAAAATATGTTGAAGGCGAATCTAAGCCATCTTATGTTATAACTGAAGATGAGATAAATGATATTTATGAAAAAGAAAACTTTGTACTAACACTAGAAGACAAAATAAATGTAGTTGTACAAAGAATATACCAAAAATATAAAGGTTATAGCAGTATAGATGAAATAAGAGATATGAATATAGATGGTATTTCGGGTGGTGTATCTGGACTTCCAGAATCATTCTTAAGCCAAGTTGCACAAACAGATGGAGATTACTTAAGCCAAATTGCTGAACACAAAGTACCTCGTGCTTGTGATAGTATTTGGATAATGTATTCTGGTAAATCTATAAGGCTTGCATTTTTATCTTTTGGATCAGAAGCAGAACTAAAAAGAGTTTGCCAGAACATATATAAATACAATAACCCAGGACAATTATCTGATACTAATGGATATAAAATTAATGAAATGAAAGATGGATCTCGTGTTGTTGTTGTTAGACCAAGCATGTCTGAAACATGGGCATTCTTCGTAAGAAAATTCGACGTAAAACGTGCAACACTAGAGCAAATTGTACGTTTCCCTGGAAAAGAAGAAGCTATCGATTTATTAAAATATTTAGTAAAAGGTGCAAGAATTATATCACTTACTGGAGAGCAAGGATGCCGGAAAAACAACAATGCTTATGGCAATGATTGAAAACATATATGAAACAATGAACCTTCGTATTACAGAAACTGCCTTCGAGCTTCACTTAAGAAAAATATATCCAACAAGAAATATTTTATCAATGCGTGAAACAGAAACAGTATCTGGACAAGACTGTTTGGACGTTCAGAAAAAAACAGATGGTTCTGTTAATATAATCCGGAGAGGTTGCAACAGACCCCGTAGCATCTTGGATGATTCAATCTGCCCAAGTTGCATCTAAATTTACATTATTTACACACCATGCTAAAACATTTCCAGATTTAGTAACTGCACTTCGTAACTCAATGTTAAGAGCTGGAGTGTTCAGAAATGAAAAAACTGCAGAAGAGCAAGTTGTACAAGTATTAAACTTTGATATACATCTAGTAAAAGACTTTAGAGGAAGAAGATATATTGAAAGAGTAACTGAATGTATACCAGTTGAAGATAAAAATGAATATACATTTGATCACCGTAAAGAAAAAACATTAGAAGGTAAATTAGATAAATTTATGGATAATGCAACAATTTACTTTTCTAAGAGTACAAATAAAGAATTATATAAATATGTAAATATAATGGAATACCATGATGGTACATATGTATTAACAAATCCAATTTCAGAAAAGAACATAAAAGAAATGAGAAATAACATGGATGATAGTGATGTTACTGAATTTGATAAGTTCTTAGAAAGAAATTGGGGCATAAAAATGAAAAGATATGATGATGATTTTGTGGAAGATAGTTTAGAAAATTCATTAGAAGAAAAGAAAGTAAGTAAAAGAGGAAGAAAACCTAAAGCTGTAAAATAATTAATTAGCAAGGAGGTGCGGCTTTATCAATGTCTAATGATATATTAATGTATTTATTAATTGGTGTAGGAGCTGTCTTTGCTATAATAGTATTTGCTTATTTAATACTTAGAAAAAAAATGCAGTCTTCAGGAATACAGGAAATACAAAAATTAAGAGCAGGAACAGAAGAAAAGAAATTTTCTAGTGAAATTTTATACCAAAAATTATATGTAAAATATTTAAAAATACCATTTATAAAAAGATATTTGCTAAAAATTAGAAGAAGACTTGAAATAATTAATATAGATGATGAATATTTAACAAGAAAACAATCTTCAAAAATATTAACAAATGCAATATTAATAATTATTCCACTTACTTTAGTAATTATAGTAATGACACATGAAAATACATTATTAATGACTTTCTTATTAGTATTTGAAGTATTTTTAGCAGATACCATAATTAGTGGAATGGTTGATAAAATAGATAATAAATTATTAAGACAACAAATTAACTTTTTCTCTGAAATAAGACATGCTTATCACGAATATAACATGGTTGAAGAAGCTATTTACCAGGTTGCACAAGATGACGAAGAACCAGAAATGTCTAGACAAGCAGAGAAAATATATGAAGTATTAATTTCAAATGATCCAGAAGGAGAACTTGAAAAATATTATGATATTGCACCAAATGCATATCTAAAAGAATTTGCAGGAGTTTCATATCTTACAAAAGAATTTGGAGATAGAAAAGTAGATGGTGCATCACTATATTTAAAAAATTTAAATAATATTACACAAGAAATGCAATTAGAGATATTAAAAAGAGATAAATTAGATTATGTTTTTCAAAGTTTATCTTTAATATCAATTGTACCAATATTATTTATGGAACCAATAAAAAATTGGGCAGTAGGTCAATTTAGTTTTACAGCTTCTTTCTATAATGGAAAAGCTGGAATGATAATGCAAATACTAATTTTAATTATGACATTTATATGTTATTTACTTACAAGAAAATTAAAAGATAATGGTTCTGTAAATATGAATACAAAAAATACAGAAAATCCTTGGCAAGCAAGACTTTATAAAATACCTTTCATAAAGAAATTTGTAGATTTGTTTATTCCAAAACAAGGAACAAAAGAATACAGAAAATTACAACAAGATATGAAAGATGCTGCATCAAAAGATAAAATGGAATGGATATATATAAACAGGCTACTATTATGTGTGGTTACATTTATAGCATCAATCTTAATAATTATGTACCTGCACAATATTGTAATACAAAATGTTTATACAGATCCGACAACTAATTACGATATTATAGGTCAGATTGCAGAAAAAGATGTAGATAATGCAATGGAGCTTACTGAATCTGATAATGATTATATTTACCATTTTAAAGGAGACACAACAGTTACACAAGATGATATTGCTCGTGAGATGCAAAGGGGAAGAATAAACAAAGATTATTTAGAAAGCTCTGAACAAGAAATACAAGCAGCAGCAGAAAGAGTATTAGGAAAATTGCAGCTTGTTAATAGCGAAAATATGCAATGGTTTGAAGTACTATTAGCAATGGTATTTGCAGTAATTGCATATAATGCACCAATATGGATGCTAAAATTCCAAGCTAAAATGAGACAACTAGAAATGGAAGATGAAGTAATGCAATTCCAAACTATTATCTTAATGCTTATGAGAATTGAAAGGGTTAATGTTGAAATTATCTTGGAATGGTTAGAAAGATATGCAAATATCTTTAAAGAACCAATAAGTAAATGTGTTAACAATTACGAAAGTGGACCATGGGAAGCTTTGGAACAATTAAAAGAAGATGTATCTTATCAGCAATTTATACGAATAGTTGAAAGTTTACAAGCAGCTGTTGAAAAAATTCCTATTGCAGATGCATTTGATGAACTAGATACAGAAAGAGATTACTACCAAGCAAGAAGAAAAGAATCAAATGAAAGATTAATTTCTAAAAAAGGTATGATAGGTAGAGCTATAGGTTTTGCACCAATGGTTGTAATATTTGTAGGATATTTAATTATTCCATTAGTATTTATAGGAATGACAAGTATGACTGAATCGATGAGTGGAATGACAGCAGAATATTAGAATATCAAATATTAATTATAAAAGGAATTAAATTATGGAAAATGCATCAAAAGCTTTAATTATGGCTGGTTCAATATTAATAGCAATTATGGTTATTAGTTTACTAGTATATGGGTATAACCAAATATCAAACTTAGAGCAAACTAGAGCAAATGCAGAAAGAGATACTAAAACAGTAGAATATATGAGAAAGTTTGAACAATATAATAGAACATTATATGGAAGTGAATTATTATCATTAGCAAATTTGCAAGAAGATTATAATTCATCAGAAGATGTTAGAAATGAAGGTTATACCCCAGTAAACATTAGAGTAGAAATTACAAAAGAAATTGTAGATTCAAAATATTTTACTGCAGGAACACATTCCTTATCTAAAATTTCTGATGATAGAAAAAATATAGAAGCAGAAATTTCAAAATATGAGGAAGCAAATAGTAGGTATAATAACAAAAGCGTAAAATATTATTCTCAAAGAACTAATAGAGAAATAGCAATTGATTTTGGATTTGATCCACCAAGCTTAATGCTTGATTATGATATTAGACCAAATTTTTTAGAAAAAGATTCAACAACAAAGAGATTATTACAAGATATTGAGCAATATAATTTACTTACAGATATTTATAACGAATTTAGAATTGGAAAACAATTTGAATGTAAAGAAGTAAATTATAGTAGGGACAATGGAAGAATAACAGAAATGCTTTTTAGAGAAAAGTAATATAGGAGGAGATTATGGAAAACGCATCAAAGGCTTTAATAATGGCAGCAGAAATTTTAATTGGTGTAATGATAATTTCAATTGGTGTGTACATCTTTAATGAGATGGGTTCTTATAGTGCTGAAACTACATCTCAAATTGAAGAAGCACAATTACAGCAATTCAATAATCAATTCTTAAAATATTATGGAAAAACTACTAATGATGAAGGAAAATTAGAAGATATTAAATGTACAATACATGAAATAATAGGATTAGCAAATTTAGCTAATAAAATAAACGTGAGCAATGGTTTTGAAAGCAAGGAAGAAATATCTGATTCATCATTTTATATACAAATAGATGTAAAAATTGGTTCTAAAACATATCAACATTTAGAAACAATGCCTCAAACTGAACTTATAAACATGCTTAAAGAAAATGATTTAGAAATAACAAATGTGGGGGGAATTAATGAGGCTAATACAAAATATTTTAAAGCCTTAGAACCAGGAATTGGTAAAAATACCAATAGAGTGAATTACATGAAATTTGTAGAAATTTAGCAAAAACTATTGCTAAAACAAGAATAAAATATTATAATGAAAGTGTAGCATATGAAGAATAAAATTATACTTATAGTAATTATATTCATGATAATTTTAGCAGTTGCAGGTTATTATGTAATTAATTATAGAAATAGTATTATTGAATCACAAAAAATAAATAAACAATATGAATCTTATTATAATGTACAAATGTTAGGTACAGAAATGGCAAGCCTTATAAATAAAACAATGGACATTAATACAAAGGAATTTGATATTCCAAAAGATGAAAATGGTTTATTTATTGAAAATGATACAAATTCTATAAAAATATATATTAATTTTAAATATAAAGATGATTACAGAAAAATAGAAATGGAAAAGATTTTTGAATCTGGAATGGAAAACTTTATAAAAACATATAGTACAGCTAGTTTTAAATGTACAGAAATAAATTATCATGAAAAAACAAATAATGTAAAAGAACTTACTTTTACAGAAACTGAAGATTAGATTTTAATATTAAAAACATATAGATAAAATTAAATTAAGGAGGAATTTTTTATGGAGAACGCTTCAAAAGCTTTAATTATTGCAGGTGCTATATTGCTTTCTATAGCAATTATTGGTGTAGGTATGTTTGTATATAATGGTGTAAAGGATACTATTAAAGGTGCTGGAGATATGTCAACAGAGGAAATAGCAGCATATAATCAAGAATTTACAATGTATAGAGGAGATAATGTTAGAGGCTCAAGTGTAAAAGCATTAATAGAAAGAGTAAGTACACACAATTTAGGAGCACAAGATGCATCTGAGCTTATAATATTAACAACTTCAGAAGTTGCAGCAGAAGTTCCTGCTCCAACAGATGAAAATGCATCTGGAACTACACAAACAGAAATTAACAACATATTAAAAACAATACTTTCTGGAAAAACATACAAAGTAACAATAGCAACAGACCCAGATACAGGATTAGTATCTTCAGTGGGTGTAACACAAAATAAATAATAAATAAGGAAATATTAAAATATGGAAAATGCAGTCGATGCTTTAAAAATAGCATTTGCAGTATTTGTATTTACTATGGCTTTATCACTTGCAATGTACATGTTTTCAGAGGCTAAAGCCACTGGAGACATTGTACTTGCAAGATCTGATGTTACAGGATATATGGATTATACAGAGTTAGAAGATATACAAGAAGGTGTAACCGTTATTGGAACTGATAGAGTTGTAGGATTAGAAACAATAATACCTACTTTATATAAATATTATAAAGAAAATTATACAGTAATATTTAGAGATGTAAATGGACAGCCATTGGAACTATATACTACTCAAACTGAACCAAGATTATGGAGTCCGGGTTATATAAATAAATATTATACAAATGACCAAGATTTAAAAATATGTTCTTTTGATGTAGATGAAGAAAGTAGAAGACGTGAGCCTTGGACAGGTGGTAGCACTAATATTAATACTAATTATTATAAACTAAATTTGGATATGTTTTTATCTGGAGGAACTTTTACAGCTCCTAGTGGTAATGGAATGGATTATAATTATTCAGACATAAACATTAATGGTTGGGGAAGTAAAGAAGGATTTGCAGATAAATATAAAGATGCTAGATTTAGGGAAAGTTTAGGACAATATACATATAGTGAACAAACTACACAAGAACAACAAAATGAGGGACTACCAGAAACCAAACAAAAAACAAAAAGAGTAATAATATATACTTTATTACCAAATTAATAGAAAAAGTTAAAAAAATTTGAGAATGGGAGGGAAATTTAAAAATGGGAGACAGTTTAATAACAGTTGTAGCAATATTTCTAGCAGCTATTTTAATGTTTGTATTTCCTTTAATGTCGCTTGCAGAAAGAACAGATGATGTTTCACAACTTGCTGTTCAAACAGCAACAACAGAGCTTGTAGATAGAGTTAGAACTACAGGAAAATTAACTTTAACAGATTATGATGCTTTTGTTAGTGAATTAGCATCAACCGGAAATACATTCGATATAGAAATACTTATACAAGAATTAGATGAAAATCCTGGTGTAAAAACTACGCAAGCCGAAGCTACAAAAATAGGTGAAAATTTATATTATAACAAATATACAACGCAAGTATTAGATGAATTAGATACTAAAGGAAGAAAAATATTAAAAGAGGGAGATATAATAACTGTAACAGTTAAAAATACCAATCAAACAATTTCTCAAATGTTAAGAAACTTTTTCTACATGATTTCTGGAAATGATTCTTATCAAATAGTGGGGCAACATTCTGGTGTAGTTTCTGTTAATGGCAGTACAAGCGAAAGATAATAAAATTAAGGCAGATATTAAATCTGTCTCTATAATAAACAAAATAGGGGTGGAGTAATATGTCCACTCCTATATTTTACTAGAAGGGAAGATATTAAGATGAAATTACAACATTTAGCTATAATATTTGTATTAATTATTGTTCCAATCTCATTAGTTATGTCTTCATATATTCAAAATCAAATTGAAGCAATAAATATGCAAACAAAATATGATATGAACTTAATAAGCTCAACATATGATGCAGTAAAAGCATTTCAAATTAACACTACTAATAACAAATATTCTAGTATAAGTGATTCTAAAATAAGAGATATTGAAGCATCAGTTAGTACTTTTTATAATTCTCTCATTTCGTCAATGTCAGAATTTGCATCAAGAGAAGAAGCTGAAGATTATGTCCCTGCAATGCTTTTTACACTATATGATGGTTATTATATTTATAGTTCATTTGATAATGTATATTCTACAACAGGAGAAGGAGGAAATGAGAAAGTAGATATTAATTTAGATTCTAAAAATTATCAAAAAGGATTGCAACCATATGTATATTATTCTGCAAAATATAAATTGAGAAATGGAAATGTAATAACAGTTAACTATACTTTAGATAATGCCATTACAGTATATGGAGACTTTGGAGATGGCGAAGGATATGTTACAAGAACAGGATATTTAATTAATCCGGATAATGTTGAAATTCATGATACATATATAACATACAATGGAGTAAGAATAGAGCCAGAAATTCTTACAGAACATTTAATAACAATAGAAGATAATGAAACAAAAAGAACAAAAGAAGATGATTACAGATATATTTTTTATCAAAATGAAAAAATATATCAAGATTATGATGAAAATGGAAATTTAGCATATAACGAAGATGGAACTCCAAGAATATTTTGGTATCATGATTATATGAAAACATATATAAATGATCCATATATAAGAAATTATGCAAAAACTTGCAATATGAGAAGTATGAGTGCAATAGAATATTATGCAAGAGCTAAAGAGTTTAGTGATTGGGTAAAAGAAAAATTAGGAGGTATTACACAAGCCGATACTTTAAAAGTAGAAGATGGAACCACTCCTATAGGAAATGATACAGAATACCTAGCTGAGAACACCGGAAATAGTCCAATTTTTGAAGTTGGAAAGAATAATGATCCACTGGTTTCAGATTCTATATTTAATAACCATAGATTAGCTATTATAAGAAAGTCTATAGAAACATCATTAAATACTGTTATTTCTAAATTTAGAGCTGTAACTTTATACGATTATGCGATGCCTGTAATAGATAATGAAGATTGGTATAAAATTTTGAATAATATTTCAATGGTTACATTTATGCAAGGAATACCAATGGGATATAGATATTATAATAATTATGCAGTAATAACAAATAATGTTAATAAAGAAGTGGTAAAAGCAGAAAACATATATATTGTAACAGAAGATACAGCTACTGGAAAAAATAGAGAATATCACCAACCAGGTTGTAAAGAGCTAATCTCTGGAGTAAATGATGGAACTTTACGAATAGTTGGAGCATACCCAACAGCAAGTTTTCAAAGGCAAAGTGTAAAAAGAAATGATAATCAAGAAGATGATTTACATTTTTATTTGCAAGCTGTTGAGGGAGATACTTTAACTGGGTGCTACAATTGTATAGTGAATTCTACAGCAGATTATGATACTGATGATATTATAGAAGGAATAGATTTAATAGATTTTGAAAATAAAGTTGAAAATGGAGGTAGTGGAAGTATTTCTTTTAAAAGTAATAATTCTGCATACATGCAAGTTAGAGCAGCTTATTTAAAAGCACTTGCACGAGAAAGATATGACATATATAAATCTAATTTTGATTTAGAAGCAAATAGATAAAATACAATATATTTTTTTAGGTTAATATTTAAAATTTAATTGTTATAAATTTCAAAATTTGAAACAAAAATATAGTTTAAAATTTATCAACATGGTTATCCTAATATAAGCAAAAGATTATGAAAGAAGGATAACCATGAAATTATATAAAAAAATTTTATTTATAATTATTTTACTAATTGTATATATATATGTTTGTAATATTAGTATGTTACCCAATAATATAATATTAATGCAAGGAGATTTATTAAAATTAAATACAATTTTTGGTGTAAATATAAAAGGAAATGAAACAATGCAAGCTTCTAGCAATCTTAATAATAGTATTGTGGCAGAAACTGGAAAAATGGATTTAAACTTAAGCTTATTTAATATTTTTGGTGTTAAAGATGTTACAGTAAACGTAATTCCTAAAACTAAAGTAATACCTATAGGAAAAGCAATAGGAATGAAAATGTATACAGAAGGAGTTTTAGTAGTTGGAATGTCTGAAATTGAAGGACAAAAACCATATGAAAAAACAGGAATAGAAGCAGGGGACAAAATAATAGAAATAAATAAAAATGAAATAAATAGTACAGATGAATTAATTGAATGTGTAAATAATTCAAATGGAAAAGAATTAGAAATAAAATATATTAGTGATGAGAAAGAAGAGTATACTAATATTATACCTGTAAAAACAGCAAATAATGAATATAAATTAGGATTATGGGTAAGAGATGCAGCTGCAGGAGTTGGAACTCTAACATTTTATGAACCATCAACAGGCTCATTTGGAGCATTAGGACATGGGATAAATGATGTAGATACTTATGAACTAATAGATATTGCTAGTGGAGAATTAGTTACAACTAATATAGTAGATATAGTAAAAGGTATGGATGGATCACCAGGCGAAATACGAGGCAGTATAGATAATGGAGTTACTATAGGAAGTATAAATAAAAATACAGGTTTTGGAGTATATGGAAATGTAAAAAACATATCTAGATTAAATCTTACAAATCAGGAAGAGATGGATGTAGCAAATAGAAGTGAAATAAAAACAGGTAAAGCAGAAATTTTATGTGAATTAGAAAATGGAAAAATAGAAAAATATGAAATAGAAATACAAAAAATATTTATAGACAATAATGAAAACAATAAAAGTATGTTATTAAAAGTTACTGATGAAAAGCTTTTAGAAAAAACTGGAGGTATAATACAAGGAATGAGTGGAGCTCCTATAATTCAAAATGGCAAATTTATTGGTGCAGTAACACATGTATTGGTTAATGATTCGAAAGTCGGATATGGGGTTTTTGCAGATCTTATGATAAAACAGATGAGAGAAGTAAAATAATATATAAAAAGGATGAATTTATGAAAAATAATAAAGGTGTATCAATAATATCATTTATATTATTAATGTTAATTATATTATTATTGTTATTTATTGGTTATCAGATTTTTTATGCAGATATTTTTAATCTTAATGAGAATACTAAAACAATTGCAAACCTAAATACTATAAAAAACACTGTAGATATGCAAACTTCAAACACACAAACAAGCATGCCAATAACAGAAAATAATTTACGGTACAAGCGAAACATTAATTAGTGATAGATATTATTATAATCAATTGGACGAGTATGGAAAAATTATATATTCGGGATTTGAAAATAATAAAGAAGAAATGAAATCTGGAACATATGTTATTGACTTCGGAACACAATTTAATGATTTGTTAAATTCAAGTGGAGGAGAAGAAATATTAAATAGAGCATTCCAATCAGCATGGAATGCATACATATATGATAATATGGATATTTTTTATATAGATGTTGAAAAATTAACACTAATAACAGAAACTATATCTATAGCAAATATATCAACACATAAAGTAAAACTTTCTAATGGAGAAAATCAAAGTTATTTAAAAGATAATTTTATAAACAAAAACATAACAGATGGAAAATTAAATCTTTTAGAAGCTATTAAAAAAGAAATAAGCAGACAAGTAGAAGGATATAGCAATTATGACAAAGTAAAAATAATTCATAATTGGTTAATAAACAATATAGAATATGATTTTAATGCAGATGAACCATATTCTATTTCTGGAGCTTTAACAGAAGGTAAAGCTGTTTGTGAAGGTTATGCAAGGGCTTTTAAATACTTAATGGATGGAGTAAATATTCCTTGTGTTTTAGTAAGTGGAACAGCAACAAATTCTACAGGAGCAACAGAATCACATGCATGGAATTATGTATTTTTAAATAACGCATGGTATGCGATTGATGTTACATGGGATGATCCAATTATTGTAGGAAATGGATATGTTTCAAATGATATAAAATACAAACATTTTCTAAAAGGTGCAAATAATTTCTTAAGCTCACATAAAGAAGATGGTTATTTATCGAGCAATAGTATGAAATTTACTTTTCCAACATTAAGTACATATGATTATGACACTATTTATTAATTTAAAACAAAATAAATAAAAATAGTAAAAAAAGTTTCAAATTTTTTATAATTATTATATAATAAAGAAAGCATAAAAATATATAAAAAGGAATAAGAAAAATAATGAGTGATTTTATACATTTACATGTTCATAGTGAATTTAGTTTATTAGATGGAGCAAATAGAATAAAAGATTTACCTGTAAGAGCAAAAGAACTAGGAATGGATGCTATTGCTATAACGGACCATGGAGTAATGTTTGGTACAATAGATTTTTATAAAGCATGCAAAGCAAATGGAGTAAAACCTATAATTGGTTGTGAAGTATATGTTGCACCACGTACTAGATTTGATAAAGATGCAGAATTAGATAGTAAATATAATCATTTAATTTTACTTGCTAAAAACAATGAAGGATATAAAAATCTTTCTAAATTGGTTTCATTAAGTTTTATAGATGGATTTTATTATAAGCCACGTATAGATAAAGAATTGCTGGAAAAATATCATGAAAATTTAATTTGTTGTAGTGCTTGTTTAGCAGGTGAAGTAAACCAAGCGATACTTAAGAATGATATGGATGAAGCAAGAAAAGTGGCTACGTGGTATAAAAATCTATTTGGAAAAGATTATTATCTAGAAATACAAAATAATGGTGTAAGAGAACAAGTATTAGTAAATCAAAAACTTATACAATTATCTCGTGAATTAGATATTCCACTTGTTGCAACAAATGATGCACATTATCTAAAAAGAGAAGATGCATATAATCATGAAGTTTTACTTTGTATACAAACTGGAAAACGTATGACAGATGAAGATAGAATGAGATTTGAAACAGATGAGCTATATTTAAAATCACAAGAAGAAATGAAAGAATATTTTGCAAATGTACCAGAAGCTATTGAAAATACTGTAAAAATTGCAAATGAGTGTAATGTGGAATTTGAATTTGGACATACCATACTTCCAAATTATGATGTTCCTAGTGAATATAGTACACATTTTGACTATTTAAAAAAACTAACAGATGATGGATTAATAAAAAGATATGGTGAAAATCCTTCAAAAGAAATAATAGAAAGAAAAGATTATGAACTTTCTGTTATAAATAAAATGGGGTATGTAGATTATTTCTTAATAGTATGGGATTATATTAATTATGCAAAATCTAAAGGAATACCAGTAGGACCAGGACGTGGTTCTGGTGCTGGTTCAATAGTTGCATATTCAGTAGGAATTACAGATATAGATCCAATAAAATATGGATTAATATTTGAAAGATTTCTAAATCCAGAAAGAATTAGTATGCCAGATTTTGATGTTGACTTTTGTTATGAAAGAAGACAAGAAGTAATAGATTATGTTGGAAGAAAATATGGACATGACCATGTTTCACAAATTATTACTTTTGGTACAATGTCTGCCAGAATGGTTATAAGAGATGTAGGAAGGGCTCTAGATGTATCATATGCGGAAACAGACAAACTTGCTAAAATGGTACCAAATGAATTGCATATAACTATAAAAAAAGCAATGGAACAAAATAGAGAATTAAGTGAAGCATATGAAAATAATGAAGAATATAGAAAACTATTAGATATAGCAATGGCTTTAGAAGGTATGCCAAGACAGGCTTCTACACATGCATGTGGAATAGTTATTACAAAAGAGCCAGTTGATACATATGTACCTCTATATATGAGGGACAATACAATTTCTACTCAATACATTATGACAACACTAGAAGAATTAGGTCTTTTGAAAATGGACTTTTTGGGATTAAGAACACTTACAGTTATACAAGATACTAAAGACCTAGTAAAACTAAATAGAGGAATAGATGTAGAATTTGATAAAGAAATGAATGATCCAAATGTATATAAACAATGGCAAGATGGAAATTCTGTTGGAATATTTCAGTTTGAAAGCCAAGGAATGACCAACTTTATGAAAGAATTAAAACCAGACTGTTTAGAAGATATTATAGCAGGAGTTTCACTTTATCGTCCAGGACCGATGGATCAAATACCAAGATACATAGCAAATAAAAAAGATCCAGATCATGCTGTATATACACATGATAGTTTAAGACCTATATTAAATGTTACATATGGTTGTATGGTATACCAAGAGCAAGTTATGCAAATTGTAAGGGATTTGGCTGGATATTCTTTGGGAAGAGCTGACCTAGTAAGACGTGCAATGGGAAAGAAAAAATTAGATGTAATGGCAAAAGAACGTGAAATATTTATAAATGGACAAGTAGATGATGATGGTAATATTATAGTTCCAGGATGTGTTAGAAATGGAATTGATGCAGAATCTGCAAATACAATATTTGATGAAATGGCAGAATTTGCAAAATATGCATTTAATAAATCACATGCTGCAGCATATGCTGTACTTTCATATCAAACAGCATATTTAAAAACATATTATCCAGCAGAATTTATGGCAGCAATGCTTAATAGCTTTTTAGGAAATTTGGATAAAATACCAGCATATATTGATGAATGCAAAAGATTAAATATACAAATATTAAAACCAGATATAAATAGAAGTTTTACAAGATTTACAGTTGATAATGGTAAAATACGTTTTGGACTTGGCAGTATAAAAAATGTTGGATTAGGAGCAGTTGATGAAATTGTAGCCGAAAGAAATGAAAATGGAGAATTTAAAGATTTTGCATCTTTTTGTGAGAGAATAGCAAATGCATCTGTTAATAAAAAGTGTATTGAAAGTTTAATCAAAGCTGGTGCATTTGATAGTTTTGAACAAACAAGAAGAACTTTATTAGAATCATTTGAATCCATTGTAGATTCTATATCTGATAGTGCTAAAAAAAGTTTTGATGGCCAAGTAAGTATGTTCGATTTAGGAGGAGAATCACAAAAAGATATAAAAGAACTGAAATATACTTATAAAATAATGCCAGAGTTTTCTGAAAGAGAATTGTTATCAATGGAAAAAGAAATGCTCGGTATATATATATCTGGCCATCCATTAGATAAATTAAGAGAGCAAATAGAAATGCAAACTAATATTAATACAGCAATGATGAGAAAAATGCAAGATACATCTAGCTTAGATTCAGAATCTATAGAAGGAGAAGAAAAAGCAAATGAAATTGCTGCTAATATAAGTATAAACGAAAAGCTACAAGATGGACAATTTGTAAAATATGCGGGAATAATAACTAGTGTAAAAAAGAAATTTACTAAAACAAATAAGATAATGGCTTTTGTAACCGTAGAAGATTTGTATGGACCTACAGAAATAATAGTATTTGAAAACTGTTATCAAAATTGTTCAAATATACTTATGGAAGATAATATAGTTTTAGTAGATGGTAGATTAAGTATTAGAGAAGACGAAGAAACAAAGATAGTAGCAAGAGATATAAAAGAATTTGGAGAGCAAAAAAAGAATATTTTAGTATTAAATATAACAGATATAAATGATGAACAAAAAGAAAAATTGAGAGGAGCAATAAAATTCTTTTCTGGAGAAAGAAATAATATTCCAATTAAAATTGTAAATGGAGATAAGCAAGATATGGCTGGAGGCATTTTTTATACAGAAAGCATTTTAGAAGAACTAAAAGAAATTGTAGGAAGTGATAATGCAAATATACAAGAAGTATAATAAGCATTATGGGGGATAAAGACATGAATTTTTTCATGTCAGACTATTAACAAAATTTTTGAACTTTGTCAATAGTCTGAGATTATCCCACCAATATTATGGTGGGATAATCTGTTTGGATATAATTTATTTTGTATTGTCATATATCGTATAATCGGTAGGTAAATCGAAATCACTATCTGTTACTTCATTAAATGTTATACTTTTTATCCAAGTTTTGGGGCTTGCACTAGTTTGTGTTGGTTTAATAGTAGTATAACCTAAAACGAAACCAGTTGATTTTTCTATCCAATATGCACTAATTTCTTCACTTAATTCGCTATCATTTTGAAAAGTACCATCATCTGTTTTATGATAAGTTATTTCCTTTACAAAAATACAATCTTTTCCTTCAATCTTTTCATCTTTAATATATGAAAGTTCTACTTTTATGTTATTACCTTTAGGATTAATAGAGTTAAAAACATAATATTGTAATCCTTCATAAATACCAGTTGCATTTTCAACGAATATATATTTTTTCTTATCAGAAATTAAATACTGCTTTTCATTGTCTAAATCTATAATGCTATAACTTAATAAAATATCATTGGAATTTTCCTCAATTACTGTTTTCATCTTATTTCCTTTATAATAATTTTTAACAATTCCATATTCATTTTTTCTTTCTATACAAACATTTTGCATATCTTGCATATTTTCTATACCTTTTTGAACTAAATCATAAATATCTTCACTTGAATATTGGGTATTAGACTGGTAAATTTTAAAAAATAAAATACTAAATAAAATAATGAATATAACTATAATAATGGATATTATATAATTTTTCATCTATTAAACTTCACCCTTTCTTTATGAAGTTAAAAATATCATAATAAATATAATATGTCAATATCTGTTGAATGCAATACAGGATAAAGACATGAAAAATATTTTATATCTCTATTGTAAGTATTATGGAAACGAGTTTGACAATTTATGGAAGTTATGATATAATAAAATATACTCATTTTAAAAAGGGAGGAAATTTCCATGGCATTCGAACAAAAAGCAGAGCAAACAGCTACAATAGCAATTTTAGCTGGAGGAGCTGGAATCCCCATCAATGGAATTTGGAATCTGGGCAGTTTGACAGGAAGTTTTCGCATAGACGAAGACGAGGTTGTTATTGGTCCCAATATCCCAAACAAGTTTTTAAGTGAATCACTGAAAAATGACATTAGGAGGTTGGTTAGAGAAAGACACATTGAAGGAAGTTTTTAAACCCTAAATCCCAAGCATGAATTTATGCTTGGGTAATTTTTTTTATGTATTGACAATAATAAAAACAATGATAAAATATATATGTTAAGAATAAAAAGAATTTTTAATATTATAATCAATATAAGGGGGAGTATTAAAACAAGATAAATTGTCTTATAAATACTTCCTTTAAATTTATAAAAGTAGGAGGAAGCACATTGGCATATATTGAATTTAAAAATGTTATAAAAGAATATAAAATGGGGGAAGTTTCAATAAAGGCATTGGATAAAACTAATTTTCAAATAGAAAAAGGAGAATTAGTAGTAATTGTAGGACCAAGTGGAGCTGGAAAAACTACTGCACTAAATATATTAGGAGGAATGGATAGCGTAACTTCTGGAAATGTATTAATAGATAATAAAGATATTAGCAAATTTAATAAAAAACAGCTTACAAAATACAGAAGAGAAGATATAGGATTTGTATTTCAATTCTATAATTTAGTACAAAATTTAACAGCACTAGAAAATGTAGAATTAGCCACACAAATATGTAAACACCCATTAGATCCTAAACAAATATTAAATAAAGTAGGATTAAAAAATAGAATGAAGAATTTCCCATCACAACTTTCCGGAGGAGAACAACAAAGAGTTGCAATAGCAAGAGCAATAGCTAAAAATCCTAAATTACTTTTGTGTGATGAACCAACAGGAGCATTAGATTATAAAACTGGAAAACAAATTTTGAAATTACTACAAGATACCTGTAGAAAAGAGAATATGACAGTAATAATAATTACACACAATAGTGCATTAACACCAATGGCTGATAGGGTAATACATTTTAAAAATGGAACAGCATTTAATATAGAAAAAAATGAGAATCCAACACCAATAGAACAAATAGAATGGTAAAAAGAAGGTGAAAATTTGAAAAAAGCACTTTTTAAAGATGGAATAAAAGAAATAAAAAATTCATATAAAAGATTTTTATCTTTACTACTTATAGTACTTCTTGGTGTAGGCTTTTTTGCAGGAATAAAAGCTGCAAGCCCAGATATGAAAAAAACATTGGATCAATATTTTGATGAATTATCAGTAATGGATTTACAAGTAATTTCTACAATGGGATTAACTGATGAAGATATTGATTCAATAAAAAATGTAAGTAATGTAGATATTGTGCAAGGTTCATATCAAACTGATGCTTTAGTAAGTATTGAAGAAGAAGAAGTTGTTGTAAAACTAGAAACAATTACAGACGATATAAATAAATTAAAATTAATAGATGGTAGAATGCCAACAAATAAGAAAGAATGTGTAGTAGAGAGTAACTTTTTATTAGGTACTAATCATAAAATAGGAGATAAAATAGAAATAAAAATAGATGATATAACAAACGAAGAAGGCGAAAAACAAAAAGTATTAAAAAATTATGAAGTAACAATAGTAGGAACAGTAGACTCTCCATTATATATTTCAACAGATAGAGGAAGTACTAAATTAGGAAGCGGTATTATTGACTACTATATCTATGTTCCTAAAGAAAATATAAATGTAGAAATGTATACCAATATATATCTAACAGTGAGCGGAGCAAAAGATTTACATACTTGTGAAGATGAATATAAAGAAAGTGTAGATGCAGTACAAGATGCTTTGGAAGGAATTGCAGAAGAAAGACAAGAAGCTAGATATAATCAATTTTGGGGCTCTGCAAATGAAAAAATTATAGATGCAGAAAAAGAATTAGAAGAAGAGAAAAGTAAAGCAGAAAAAGAATTAGAAGATGCAGAAAAAGAGCTAAATGATGCGGAAAAACAAATAGAAGATGGAAAAGCTGAAATTGCAGCAAATAGATCTGAAGCAAATGCAAAATTTAATTCTGCAGAAAAAGAATTGGAAGATGCAGAAGCGGAATTAAGTAAAAAAGAGGAAGAATTTAATACTACAAAAAAACAAGTACAAACTCAAATTAAAGAATACGAAGCAAATCTTTCTACATTAAAGCAAACAGAAAAACAATTAAATAATGCTAATAAAAATTTGAACGTTTTGAATAACCAAATACAAGAGTTAAACAATGCATTAGAAAATGCAGAAAGTGAAGATGAAAAAAACAAAATACAAGAACAAATTGATGAATTAAATGTAGAAAAACAAAAAATTCAAATAACTATTAGTATTATAGAAAGTGAATTACAGAAACAAGGAATAACAAATATTAAAGAAACAATTAAAACAATACAAGATGGAATAAATAAAGCAAATGAAGAATTAGAAGAAGGAAGCAAGCAATTAGAAGAAGCAAGAGAGCAGATTAATGAAAATAAAGAAAATTTAAATGATACAAAAAATTCTACATATTATCAATTAAATATAGCAGAAAATAAACTTTTAGACTCAGAAAAAGAGTTAGAAGAGGGAAAAAAAGAATTAGAAGATGCTAGGAAAGAATATAATGAAAAAATAGAAGAAGCAGAACAAAAATTATTAGATGCAAAGGAAGATTTAAAAGAAATTCAAAGACCAGAATGGTATGTATTAGACAGAGAACAAAATGTAGGATATGTTAGTTATGTACAGGATACGGATAGGGTTGCAAGCTTAGCAGAAGTATTCCCAATAGTTTTTTTCTTAGTTGCAGCATTAATTAGTTTAACATCAATGGCAAGAATGGTAGAAGAACAAAGAGTACAAATAGGAACATTAAAAGCATTAGGATATAGCAAAAGACAAATTTCAGCTAAATATATAATTTATGCAAGCTTAGCTACTATACTTGGTGGTGGAATTGGTCTAATAATTGGTTTTAACTTATTACCTAAGATTGTTGCAGATATGTATTCAATGGTATATAGTGTTCCAACAGTAATATTAGAATTTAATTTTGATATTGCACTAATGGGAATGTCAGCAGCTATATTATGTACAGTAGGAGCTACTATATATACATGTATAAAAGAATTAAGACATAACCCTGCTACATTAATGAGACCTAAAGCACCAAAACCAGGTAAAAGAGTTATTTTAGAAAAAATACCATTTATTTGGAAAAATTTAAAGTTTACTTCAAAAGTAACTGCAAGAAATTTATTTAGGTACAAAAAAAGATTTTTAATGACAATTATAGGTGTTTGTGGATGTACAGCACTTATAGTTGCCGGATTTGGATTAAGAGATGCAATAGCTAATATGATTCCAAATCAGTTTGGTGAAATAGATAAATATAATATAAATATTTCTTTAAAAGAAGATAAATATGAAGAAGAATTAGAAAAATTGGAAACAGAATTATTAGAAAAAGATGAAATAACTGAAACACTCGGAACCAATATTCAATCAATAAAAATAATAAAAAATGATAACAATCAAAACATACAATTAATTGTACCATCTGATGTTAATAAATTAGAAGAATTTATATCATTAAGAAATAGAAAAAATATAGAAGAAAAATATGTGCTAGACAATTCTGGTATAATAATATCAGAAAAATTAGCTAATTTATTAGATATAAAAATAGGAGATATAATTACAATAGAAAATTCTGATGGAGATAGAGCAGATGTTAATGTTTCAAAAATAACAGAAAATTATTTAATGCATTATATATATATGTCTCCAGAATTATATAACGAAATATTTGATACCAGAATAGAATCTAATGTTATATTAGCTAAAACTATTGAACTTAGTAAAGAAGACGAAAATAAGTTAGGAAAAGAATTATTAAAAGATACAGACAATATTTCTGGAGTAAGCTTTACGTCAGCATCAGAAGATATGTTTACAACAGTTATGGATAATATGGATACAGTAGTTTGGATTTTAATAATTGCTGCTGGACTTTTAGCCTTAGTAGTTTTATATAATTTATTAAATGCTAATATAAGCGAAAGAATAAGAGAACTTGCTACTATTAAAGTTCTTGGATTCTATGATAGAGAAGTATATAGTTATATAGCTAGAGAAACCATAATATTAACAATAATAGGAATAATAATTGGATTACTGGGTGGATATTTCCTTACAATGTATATTTTAAAAACATGTGAATTAGATATAACCATGTTTGATCCAGAAGTTAAATTATTAAGTTACATATTAGGAATAGTAATTACAGTATTTTTTGCAATTATAGTTAATATAGTTACATATTTCTCTCTAAAAAAGATAGATATGATAGAAAGTTTAAAAAGTGTAGAATAAAATATATCAACTGAAACATTAATCTGTAGAAAATATGTAGAAGTTTAATATAAAAAATAAAAGCCGAAAAATAATGAAGTTTAATCAAATTATTGACAATATTACCTAAATATGATAAAATACTTACTTGTAAGCCGCCTGAGTCGGGCAACTAAATGTTAGAAATTACTAACTGCCTTGTATTTTATGCTTAGCGAGTATACAAATAAGAGGAGGTGTACATATAATGTACGCAATAATTGAAAGTTGTGGAAAACAATACAAAGTTTCAGAAGGAGATATAATATTTTTTGAAAAGTTAGATGCTGAGGAAGGAAAAAAAGTTACATTTGATAACATTGTTTTAGTATCTGATGATAAAAAAATAGAAGTTGGAGCTCCTTATGTAAAAGGTGTTAAGGTTGAAGGAAAAGTAGTTGCACATGGAAAAGGAAAGAAAATTTTAGTTTACAAATATAAAGCTAAAAAGAACTACAGAAGAACACAAGGACACAGACAACCATATACAAAGGTTGAAATAACAAAAATAAAAACACCTGCTGAAAAAGCTGAAGCAAAGGCTGAAACAAAAACAGCAGAAAAGAAAACAACTACTAAAACAGCTACAAAAAAAGAAACTGTAAAAGAATAATATTTTAAATATAAAATTTAATTAGAGATTTATAAAATTAGTACACGAAGGGAGTTGAGATAAATGGCTCATAAGAAAGGGCAAGGTAGTGTTAAAAACGGTAGAGATAGTGAATCTAAACGTTTAGGTCTTAAAAGAGCAGATGGACAAATAGTTCCAGCTGGAAATATTCTAGTAAGACAAAGAGGTACTAAATTTCATCCAGGAACAAATGTAGGCATTGGTAGTGATGATACTCTATATGCTAAAATTACTGGAAAAGTTAAATTTGAGAGATTAGGAAAAGATAAAAAACAAGTTAGCGTTTATCCAGTAGAGGAAACTGCTAATAAATAATTAATCTAAAAAAGAAGCTATTTTTTAAAATAGCCTCTTTTTTTCTATCTAAAATGCTAAAATCATATTATAACACCATATGTAAGCATATTTGTAAAATGTCTTTTTTTCTAATTTATTCTTTATATATAAGTATGTTTCTATACAAGCACTGTATTTATCCATAAGTGTAACAATATAAGATTCTCTATATTTTGGTAAAGCAAATGTAACTGGCCACATATGTTTAACAATAACATCTTTTTCAATATCATTTAATTCAAATATTTTACTTGCATTTTCTAATGCTATTTGTGGGTGAACAAAAGCATGTAGACCAGGAAGTTCAATAGTTCTATATTGCTTTCTCCAATCATATAAAAATAAATCATGCATCATGGCAGCACGTGTACTAGAAATATAATCTAATTTGAGTTTCTTACAAGCAATGAAAGTAAAATAAGCAACTTGCATGCAATGTTTGAAACATGAAGTGTTACAATGCTGTCTGTAATTTTTCATTTGCTGAACCATATCATTAGAAATAACATCATCAATAATTTCAAAAAATTCTTTTAAATAATATTTTTTATCCATTTCTAAATGAATATCTTTATCAATATATAAATCAATATTACATCCAATATTTGTATAAATATCTTTATCATCTTTTATATTAGAAAAAATATTTGAACTATCTTTTTTTATAAATTTATTAATTTTTTCTCTTAAAGAAAACATCTTTACCTTTACTCCTAATAGTTTGAATTCATATAATATAATTATAGCATAAAAAAGTATTAGTGTGAAGAAATTAATAAATAATTAATAAAAATTATATTAATTATTATAAACTATTATGTATTATGGATAAGTAATATCTTTTTTATTAAATGTCATTTTTTTAGATTATTTAGATAAATAAATGTGGCTATTGCTTTAGAAAAATATTTAATATATAATACTATATGAATTTTGTAAGTACAAGGAGAAGTTATGAAAAAAGGAATAAAATTTTATATTGCTTTATGGGGAGCAAAAATTGGAACTGTAATATTAAAATTATTTAAAAGAAATGCAACTTTTTTTCCAGGAAAATTTGCAATAAAAATATGCCCAGATTTTATTGGAAAAATAAATAAACCTAAAACTATTGTAGCAGTAACAGGAACAAATGGAAAAACTACAGTATGCAATATGATAGAAGATATATTAAAAGATAATAATTACATTTTTATAGATAATAAGTATGGATCAAATATTGATGCTGGAGTAGCAACAACATTATTATCTGGTGTTAATTTTTGGGGAAAATGTAAAAGAGATTTAGCAATATTGGAGGTAGATGAAAGAAGTGCTCCAAAAATTTATCCATATATGACGCCTACTTACTTAGTGTGTACAAATCTATTTAGAGATTCATTAATGAGAAATGCACATACAGAGTTTATTTCAGAAATTTTAACTAAATATATACCAAAGGATACAACTTTAATATTAAATGGAGATGATTTAATTGCAAGTAATATAGCTCCAGAAAATAAAAGAATATATTTTGGTATAGACAGATTAGAAACAGATAGCGAAAAATGTGAAAATATAGCAAGAGATATAATTGTATGTCCAAAATGTAATTCTAAATTGGTATATGATTATGTACGATATAATCATATAGGAAAAGCACATTGCCCTAATTGTGATTTTAGATCTCCAGATATAGACTATTTAGTTACTAATTTAGATTTGCAAAACATGAAAATGCATATAAAAAACAATAATGAAGAAGAAACATATGATTTAATTAGTGATAATATTATAAATATTTATAATATTCTTACAGTTATAACTGTTTTAAAACAATTAAATTTAACAAATATTCAAATTAATGAATCTTTAAAAAAACAAAAAATAGTAGACACTAGATATAGCGAAGAAATAGTAAATGGAAAAAAGATTATTACACATTTATCTAAGGGAATGAATCCAATTGCATGTTCTAGAGTTTTTGATTATGTAAGAAAATATAAAGGAAATAAAGCAGTAATACTTTTACTAGACGATTTACATGAAGAAGCAAATGGTAGTGAAAATACTGCATGGCAATATGATACAGATTATGAATTTTTAAATGATGATAGTATTAAACAATTAATTATAGCTGGTGTAAGATATTTAGATGATTATGTAAGAGTAAGGATAGCTGGGGTAGATGATAAAAAAATTGTACATGAAAGAAATGAGCTATCTGCAGTAGAAAAACTAAATTTGAATAATGTGGAAACCATTTTTATTTTACATGATTTGTACTCAATGGAATTAAAAGAAGCAATAAAAGCTAAAGTAGAATTAATGGTGAAAAATTTAGAGGAAAAATAAGATGATTAAAAGGAGTTATTATGAAAATAGAAATTTTATTTCCAGAGTTTTGTAACTTGTTTGGAGATATGTATAATATGAAATATTTAAAAATGTGTTTACCAGATGCAGAATTTATAGAAACAGCATTAGACGAAAAGCCTAAATTTATAGATGAAGATATAAAAATGATATATTTAGGCCCAATGACAGAAAAAACACAAGAAAAGGTTATAACTAGACTTAAACCATATAAAAAGAGAATAGAAGAATTAATAGATAACAATGTACTATTCTTAGTTACAGGAAATGCTATAGAAGTATTTGGAAAATATATAGAAAATGAAGACGGATCTAAAATTGAAGGATTAGGTATATTTGATGTATACAGTAAAAGAAATATGATGAATAGACATAATAGCTATTTTATCGGAAAATATGAGGACATTGAAATAGTTGGCTTTAAAAGCCAATTTACAATGATGTATGGAGATAATTCATCTAATTATTTTTTAGAAGTGGAAAAAGGAATCGGAATTAATAAAGAGAGTAAATTAGAAGGAGTAAAAAAGAATAATTTTATAGGAACATATTTAATTGGACCACTTTTAATACTAAATCCACTATTTACTGAAAAATTATTACAAGCAATGGATGCAAAAGGAGAAATTGCTTTAAAAGAAGAAACAATAGCAGCATATAATGAACGACTAAAAGAATTAAAGAAACTTGCATAAAACTAAAGCATGGAATGGATGAACAATATATTTTTTTAAACTTATAAAGTTATCTACATAACAACATTGTGGATAACTTTTTCTTTTGTCAAAGTATTGAAAAATATATAAAAGTATGATATAAGTTATTCGTAAAATATTTATTTTAGAAGTGAAGGTCAAACGTGAAAAACATAAAAGAATATAATTTAGAAGAATTAAAAGAAGAATTAGAACAGCTAGGAGAAAAGAAATATAGAGCTGAACAAATATTCAAATGGATATATATAGATAAAGTAAAAGAATTTGATGAAATGACAAATTTATCTATTGAATTAAGAGAAAAATTAAAAAAAGAATATTCAATGTGCAATTTTAAAATATTAAAAAAACAAGAATCTACAGATGGAACTAAAAAATACTTATTTGACGTATTAGATGGAAATGCAATAGAATCTGTACTTATGGAATATCATCATGGAAAAACTATATGTGTGTCTTCACAAATAGGTTGTAAAATGGGATGCAAATTTTGTGCATCTACAGGAATAAAATTTATTAGAAATTTAACTGCTGGAGAAATAGTAGAGCAAGTTTTGGCAGTGGAGCAAGATATAAAAGACAAAATTTCAAATATTGTTTTTATGGGAATAGGGGAACCTTTTGATAATTATGATAATGTAATGCATGCTATAAAAATACTTAATAATCAAAAGGGATTAAATATAGGAGCAAGGCATATAAGTATTTCAACAAGTGGCTTAGTACCAATGATTTATAAATTTGCTGATGAAGATTTACAATGTACATTATCTATTTCACTACATGCTACAAATGATGCTAAAAGAAGTGAAATGATGCCAATTAATAATAGATATAATATAAAAGAGCTTATGGAAGCTTGCAAATACTATATAAAAAAGACTAATAAAAGAATTTCTTTTGAATATGCATTAGCTAAAGATAATAATGATAATTTAGATGATGCAAAAGAATTAGTAAAATTGCTAAAAGGCATGTTATGCCATGTTAATTTAATTCCAATTAATAAAATAGAAAATGGAAAGTATACCAAAAGTTCTAATGAAAATATAATAAAATTTAGAGATTATTTGAATGAAAAAGGAATTGTTGCAACAATAAGAAGAGAATTAGGATCTGATATTGATGCAGCATGTGGGCAATTAAGGAGAAAAAATTTAGGCGAAGAAAATGCCTAAAAGAAAGGTTAGGTATATATAATAATGGTTTTAGCAAAAACTGATATAGGAAAATTTAGAGAAATCAATCAAGATTTTTACTATATCTCAGAAGAAACAGATAGTCCACAACTATATATATTGGCAGATGGAATGGGTGGATATAAAGGTGGAGAAATAGCTAGTAAGCTTGCTACTGAATCTGTTAAAAAATATATTTTAAACAATTTTGATAAAATTATAAAAGAAAAAGAAGAAATATTAAAACTAATAAAAAGTTCTGTAGAATATGCCAATATGGTGGTATATGAAAAATCAAAAGAAGTACCAGATTTAGAAGGAATGGGTACTACTTTGGAAGTTTGTTTAATATATAATAATAAGGCATATATAGGACATGTTGGAGATAGTAGAATTTACAGAATAAGAAAAAATGTAATTAGAAAACTTACTAAGGACCATAGTTATGTTCAACAATTGGTAGAGGATAAGAAAATAACAAGAGAAGAAGCAAAAAGCCATCCTAAGAAAAATATGCTTACAAAAGCACTTGGTTGTACTGCTTATGTAGAACCAGACATACGTGCAAGAAATTTTGAAAAAGGTGATATCTTCATCATCTGTTCAGATGGATTAACAAATATGGTTGAAGAGAGTAAGATTTACGAATTAGTTACAAATGATGTTAATACAGCAGCAGATAAATTAATAAATTTAGCAAATGAAGCTGGCGGATATGATAATATTACTATAATTATAATTAAATAAGAGGAGAAGATTGTTTATGAATCTGGAAGGTAAACTAATAGGAAATAGATATGAAATACTAGAGAAAATTGGAAATGGGGGAATGGCAACAGTATATAAAGCACAAGATACAGTACTAAGAAGATATGTTGCAATAAAAGTATTAAGAGAAGAATTTACTACAGATGAGGAATTTATTAGAAGATTTAATACAGAAGCTCAATCTGCAGCAAGTTTAGCACATCAAAATATAGTATCTATATATGATGTAGGAATGGAAGACAATATATACTATATTGTAATGGAATTAATACAAGGAAAAACTTTAAAAGAAATAATAGATGAAGATGGAGTATTACCATGGAAATGGTCATTGAATATAGCTATACAAATAGCTTCTGCATTAGAAGTAGCACATAAAAACAATATAGTACATAGAGATATAAAACCTCATAATATAATAATAACTGAAGACGGAATAGCTAAGGTTACAGACTTTGGAATAGCTAAAGCAGTTTCAAATTCAACTATTACAGCTTTTGGAACTACAATTGGTTCTGTACACTACTTCTCTCCAGAACATGCAAGAGGAGGATATACAGATGCTAAATCAGATTTATATTCTTTAGGTGTGGTAATGTATGAAATGTTAACAGGAAGGGTACCATTTGATGCAGATACACCAGTTTCAATAGCTTTAAAACATATGCAAGAAAAACCTGTAGAACCAATAAAACTTAATCCATCAATACCATATTCAGTAAATAAAATAATAATGAAAGCAATGGAAAAAGATTTAAATTTACGTTATCAATCTGCAACAGAAATGCTAAAAGATTTAAACATGGCACTAAAAGATCCAGATGGAGATTTTGTTAAAACATCTTCTAATGATATGGCATATACACAAAGAATAGAAACAATACCAGAAAGTGCAACAAACCAAAATAGAAATACAGAAGAAAACAAAAAAGATACTAATAAAAAAGGTAAATTAAAGCAATATTTTGAAAAACACCCAGCAATGAAAGTAGTACTAATAATTTTATTAATAATATTAATACCAGTTATAGTATTCTTTGGAACACAAGCAATATTAAATATTGGAAGAGTTAAAGATGTTGCATTACCTAACTTTGTAAATATGACTAGAGAAGAAGCAGAAAACCTTGCTAAAGAATCTAAATTGGTTTTAGAAATAACAGAAGAATATAACTCAGATGTTGAAGCAGGAAAAATAGCTATACAAGATCCACCATATTTAGAAGGATATACAGTAAAAGAAAACTCAACAATAAAATTAGTTTTGAGTAAAGGAGAAAATATAAGAAAAGTACCTAAAGTAACTGGAATGACTAGAGACGAAGCAATACAATCAATAGAAACAGAAGAATTAAAATATGAAGTAATAGAAGAAGCAAGTAGTAAGGTTGAAGCAGGTTATGTTATAAGACAAGATCCTGATGCAGACGAAGAATTAAATGCTGGTGAAACAGTAAAAATTTATGTAAGCACAGGAATTAAACAAATTACAATGGAATATGTAATTGGAGAAACAGAAGAAAATGCTAAGAAAACATTAACAGAATTAGGATTTGAAGTAAAAGTAGTTTATGAAGAAGATACGACAAAAGATGATGGTACAGTTTTAAAACAAAGTATAGATGTTGGAACAACTGTTGCTGATGGTACAGAAGTAACAATTACCGTAAATAAAATAGAGAAAATAAAAAATGGAACGGTTAATGTTAATTTAAAATCTTTAACAGGAGGCAAAATCGAGCTTGATGAAGATGGAAATGAAATCAATCCAACAGTAGAACTAAGAATAGAAGTAAACGATGAAACTGTATATAATGGAAGTCAGAGAAAAGACGTTGAAAATTTTACAAAAACAATATCAGGTAAAGGAACCGTTACAGTTAAAATATTTATTGATGGAGTAAAAGAAGATGAAAGACAATTAAATTTAAATACAGATAATCCTGTATTAAATATAGATTAAAAAATAAAACCACATGCTTTCATGTGGTTTTATGAAAAGTAAATTCATGAGAGAAATTTTAAAATAATAAAAGGAGTAAGTTGTGCCAAAAGGAATAGTTATAAGTAATAAATCAAATCTGTATAAAGTAGAGCAAAATAATATTATATATGATTGTAATGCTAGGGGAAAATTTAAAAATGAAGATATTAGCCCAGTTGCAGGAGATAAAGTAGAAATAGAAATAATAGATTCAGAGAAAAAAAGTGGCGTTATAACTGAAATACATGAAAGATTTAACTTTTTAAAACGACCTAAAATGGCTAATCTTTCTCAATTAATATTAGTTATATCAATGAAACTACCTAAACCAGACTTATTATTACTAGATAAACAATTAGCTTATTCAGAATTAATTAAAGTAAAACCTATTATTTGTTTAAACAAAATAGATTTAGAATCTGAAAAAAAGGTTGATGAAATATATAATCTATATACTAAAATAGGATATAAAGTTATAAAAACTAATGCTAAAACAGGAGAAGGAATAGATGAAATAAAAAGTATTTTAAATAATAATATAACAGCTTTTTCTGGAAATTCTGGAGTAGGTAAATCTTCTTTAATTAATAAAATATTAGATAATGATACAACTTTAGAAGGAAGTATAAGCGAAAAAAATAAAAGAGGAAAAAATACTACTACACAAGTTACTTTATATAAAATTGGAACAGATTCATATATTGCTGATACTCCTGGATTTTCTACTTTTGAAATAACAGAAATAGATAAAAAAGATTTAGCTAACTATTTTAAAGAATTTAAGCCATATATTGGCGAATGTGAATTCGCAGATTGTAAGCACATAAAAGAGGAAAATTGTGCTATTAAAAATGCAGTAAAAGAAGGCTTTATATCAACTGATAGGTATGAAAGATTTTTAAATTTACTAAAATAAGAAACACTTAATGGAGTTTAAAGAAAGGAGAGTATGTATATTTAAATTATTAAATATATCATACAAGGTTAAAATGGAAATATCAACATCAATTTTAAATGTAGAAAAAGATAATTGCATTAAAACTTTTTATAATTTAGAAACAGCAGGAACAGATTATTTTCATATAGATGTAATGGATGGGAAATTCGTAGAAAATAATACTACAGAATTAATGTTAGAATATACTGAATATCTTAACACAATTACGAATCTACCATTAGATATACACCTAATGGTAGAAGATGTATTTTCATACATAAAAAGTTTTTTGATTTTTGAACCTAATAATATTACAATACATTATGAAGCGGCTAAAACAAGTGAAGAATTAAAACAATGGATAAATTATATAAAAGAAAATAATTGTAAAGTAGGAATTAGTATTAAACCAAATACAGAATTAGAAAAAATATATGAATTTTTGCCATATATACATACAGTTTTAATTATGACTGTTGAACCTGGAAAAGGTGGACAAGCTCTAATTCCTTCAACAATAGATAAAATAAGAAAACTAAAAAAATATATTATAGAAAATAATTTAGAAGTAGATATAGAAGCAGATGGAGGAATTAATTTAAATAATTATTTAGAACTAAAAAATGCAGGATGTGATATAATAGTAGCTGGAACAGCTATTATCAATTCGAAAGATTTTAAAGAGACAATAAAAAAATTGAAGATATAAAACTAAATTTAATTTTATTAGAGCATTCAATTGCTCGAATGGAGGTTTTTATGAAAACTAAATACATTTTCGTAACAGGTGGAGTAGTATCTGGTTTAGGAAAGGGAATTACAGCTGCTTCTTTAGGCAGATTATTAAAAAATAGGGGGTATAAAGTTGTAAATCAAAAGTTCGATCCATATATAAATGTGGATCCAGGAACAATGAGCCCATATGAGCATGGAGAAGTATTTGTAACAGATGATGGAACTGAAACAGACTTAGATTTAGGACATTATGAAAGATTTACAGACGAGAATCTAACTAAAGACTCTAGTATAACAATGGGAAAAATTTATCAAGAAGTAATAGAAAGAGAAAGAAGAGGAGATTATTTAGGAAAAACTGTACAAGTTATACCACATATAACAAATGCAATAAAAGAAAAAATATATTCATTTGAAAAATCTGGAGCAGATATTGTAATAACAGAGCTTGGTGGAACAGTAGGAGATATTGAAGGATTGTCTATAATAGAAGCAATAAGACAAGTTGGGTTAGAAAATGCACCAGAAGATGTAATGTATATACATGTAACATTATTACCATATATATATGGATCTAACGAATTAAAATCAAAACCTACACAACACTCTGTAAAAGAGTTACAGTCTTTTGGAATAAAACCAGATATATTAGTTTGTAGAACAGAAATAGATTTGCCAGAAAACCTAAGAGAAAAAATAGCATTATTCTGTAATGTAAAAAAAGAAAGTGTAATTGCAAATAAAAACGCAAGTTGTCTATATGAGGTTCCTTTGATGTTGGAAAAAGAAGGATTAGCTGTAGAAGTTTGTAAACATTTAAAACTAGACAATATAAAACCAAATAATGCAGAATGGGAAGAACTAAATGAAAAAATAAAAAATCTTCCAGCCAACGAAATTGTGGTTGGAGTAGTAGGAAAGTATACTAAACTAGAAGACTCATATTTATCAGTAATAGAAAGTTTAAAACATGCAGGTATACAAAACAATGTAAATGTAAAAGCAAAATTAATAGATGCAGAGAAAATAAATGAAAATAATGTAAAAGAAATGTTAGAAGAGTGTTCAGGAATAGTAGTACCAGGAGGATTTGGAAATAGAGGAATAGAAGGTAAAATTCAAACAATAAAATATGTAAGAGAAAACAATATACCATTTTTAGGAATATGCTTAGGAATGCAAATGGCTGTAGTAGAATTTGCAAGAGATGTTTTAAAAATGCCAGATGCAAATTCAGAAGAATTTGATGAAATAGCAGAAAATCCTGTTATTCATATTATGTATGATCAAAAGGATATTTCTAAAAAAGGTGGAACAATGAGATTAGGAAGCTACCCATGTATTTTAAAAAAGGGAAGTTTAGCAGAAAAAGTATATAATAAAACAGAAATAGCAGAAAGACATCGTCATCGTTTTGAATATAATAATGATTATAGAGAAGAAATGGAAAAAAACGGATTAATAGTTTCTGGTACTTCTCCAGATGGAAGCTTAGTAGAAATAGTAGAAATAAAAGAACATCCATACTTTATAGCATGTCAATTTCACCCAGAATTTAAATCAAGACCAGATAAACCAGCACCTCTATTCATTAACTTAATTAAAGCTATAGTAAATAAAAAATAGTATATAAAAAAAGCACCAATATTGGTGCTTTTCTTAACTTTATATATTCTATTGTTTTTCAGTTTCTGGAGATGTTTTAACTCTTTTATAACTATTAATACTTAGAATTCCTAATCCTATAATAGCTGTTATAAATGTAATAGGTTTTCCAACATATGGTATATAACGTATTAAATTAATTATTAACACTATTAGAAGTGAGAATAGAACAAAAGCAGTGTTTTTATTAAAATTAAATTTACTAGCTAATAATTTACCAATTGAAATACTAAATACAGTATTTGCAATAGAATAAGCTAGTAATAATAAGCCTATACTTGCAACAGCTATTCCAGCTCCATAACCATATGTAAATAATAATAAAATAAATGCAGCTATAATTATTCCAAAGAAAACAAGTAAACCAATTCCAAATGCCTTTAAATTACTTTTAGTTATAATTTCACAAGCTTTGTCTTTAAAGTTAGGTGATAGCCAAATTGATAACATTATAACTACAAAAGAAAAAATTAAAGCAGAAATAGCATTAGTTAAAATAGATAATGCTGTATTTGTAGGATTTTTAGTTAAAGCAGTATATTTTATTTCACCTTTTACTAATTCATCAGGTATTTCTATTTCGTTTTCAGAAGAATAATTAAAATTACCCTCAATTATAGCATTTTCACTTTCTGCAAATGAAATATTGTTTGCTGTAATAAATGCATCTCTAGAAATTTTTCCATTTAAAGAAACATTATTTGAAGAAACATACAAATTTCTAGCAATTATACTTTCAGACTCCATTGAAAAATTAGAAGCGAAAGCATAAATATCAGATGCTATACCAGAAAAAGATATGTTATTAGAAAATGCAAATATATTTCCGTGAATAATAGCATCTTCATTAATTGTTAAATTATTTGAAAAAACTAATAAATCACCATATATTTCTCCAGTAACATTTACATTAGAACCATAAATAAAAGCATTTCCATCAATTATTTGAGAAATATTTACTTCTACACCAACTTTAAATAAATCAGATGATACAAAATCATAATCTGTTTCAAAAGATTGAATTACATTCTCAGAACTAGTATTAGTAATATTTGTTCCAAATACATTGCTAGATAAAACTAAAAATAGAATTAATATAGCACACAATATAATTTTATTAAAAAATTTAGTTTTCAAAAAAACCCCTCCTTATATTATATATGAACAATAATATAATTTTATAAGAGGTTTGTCAATTATTATTTTAATAAATTACAGTTATACATAAAACCAATTACTATTTTTTAGAATAATATACACAATCTTTATTAGAAGATATTTTTTGACTTTCTATATTTTCTAAATGACATTTTCCATCAACTTGATATTTACAATCACAAGAACAATTTATATTTGTCAAAGTAAAACACCTCACAAAATATATTATGGAATAGATTTTATAAAATATACAAGAAAATACAAAATGAAAAATAGTATTAATAAAAATACTATTTTTTAATACAATATTCACATAATTCTTTTATAGGACACTGATCACATTTTGGTGATCGAGCTGTACAAATTGCTCTACCATGATAAATAAGCACATGATTAATATCTTTTAAATATTCATATGGAAATAATTTCAATAGATCTTGTTCAATTTTTTCTGGTGTAGTTTCAGAAGAAAATCCAATTCTATTTGAAAGTCTTTTTGCATGTGTATCTACAGCAATACCTTGTGGTTTGTTAAATGCTTCAAGCATAACTACATTTGCAGTTTTTCTACCAACACCAGGTAAAGTTAGTAGCTCTTCCATACTTTCAGGAACTTTTCCATTAAATTCATTTACTATTTTATGAGCAGTAAGCTTAATATTTTTTGCTTTATTTTTATAAAAACCGCAAGGATGAATTAATTCTTCCAATGTTTCCAAATCCATATTATCAAAATCACTAGGAGTAGAATATTTATTAAATATGTTAGGAGTTGTTTTATTTACTCTTTCATCTGTACATTGAGCAGATAATATAACTGCAACAAGCATTTCAAATGGAGTAGAAAAATCTAAGCTACATTTAGCATCTGGATATGATTTTTTTAAAATTTCAATTATTTTTATTGCTTTATTTTTTTCCATAATATAAATTCGATCCTTTCATTTTCTAGTTCTAAATTATAAAATTTATTAGAACAACAATAGTATAACATATAATTGAACTTTTTAAAAGTAACCATAAAATGGTAACAAATAAGTTAGAAAAATAATATAATATATAAACGATAGGAGGTAGTAAATATGTTATGTGCATTAAAGAAAACAATAGCAGTTTGTTTAATAGGGTTGGGGTTAGGAATGTTATTAGTTTTATTACTTCCTATTTCTGGATGGTTATTTATGATTGGAGCAATAGTTATAATAGTTGGTTTAATGTGGTTATGTTGTTAAAGGAGTGTGAATAGTATGACAATTGTTGTTAAAAAAGTACCAAAATTCTTAAGAGGAATTGTAAAATTTATATTTGGAATAAAAGACAATACATAAGAAGAAATATAAGTTGAATCTGGGGCAAATTCTAATAATTGCTTCAGATTTTTTCTTGCAAATACTAAAAAATATGGTATAATTGTATAATATATGGAGGAGATATGTACAAATTTTTTGTTGAAGATGAACAAATATATGGAAATAATATTAAAATTATAGGGGAAGACATAAAACATATAGATAGAGTATTAAGACTTAAGACATCAGATGAAATAATTATTTGTAATAAAGAAACAGGAAAAAGTTATGTTGCAGAAATTTTAGATATAACCAAAGATTATATTAACTGCATAATAAAAAATGATGTTTTAAATTCAACTGAAAGCAATATAGAAGTTGATTTATTCCAAGGTTTGCCTAAGCTAGATAAAATGGAATACATTATACAAAAATCTACTGAACTCGGGGTAAAAAATATATATCCTGTTGCTTTTGAAAGAAGTATTGTAAAAATAGATGAAAAAAATGAATTAAAAAAGATAGAAAGATGGCAAAAAATTGCTGAAGTTGCTTCAAAGCAAAGTAAAAGAGACTATATACCTACAATAAATAATGTTATAAATATAGAAAATATTTGCAAAAAGGTAAGCGAATATGATATGATATTATTAGCTTTTGAAAATGAGAATAACTTTTCATTAAAAGATGCTCTTAGCAATACAAAGAAAAATAATTTGAAAATAGGAATTATTGTAGGACCAGAAGGTGGAATAAGCGAAAAAGAAGTAACAAAGCTTACAGATGCAGGAATAAAATGTATAACTCTTGGGAAAAGAATATTAAGGACAGAAACAGCTTCATTAATGATACTTAGTAACATAATATATGAATTTGAATTATAATGATATGGAGGAGAAAAGATGCCTAAAAGTGCTGAAAAAGAAATAAAACAAGAAAAAAAGCAAGAAGGTGTAAACAAAACTAATAATAATCAGAAACAAAAAGTTGAACATAACAGTAATAAACAAATAAATAAATCTTCTACCAATAAAAATAATACTAATAAAAAAAATAACAATAAAAACAACAATAGTAACAAAAATAATAACAATAATAAGAAGAAAAACTTTAATAATAATGTAAACAACAAAACTAGTGGAAATAATAAAATAAATAATAAAAATAGTTCAAACAACAAAAATAATAATAATAAAGTAGAAGAAAATAAAAAAACAGAGGTTGTTTCTGAAAATGAGAAAAAGACAAACAATAACTCTAATAGTCCAAAAAAAGAAATAGATAAAAAAAATAAGAACAAACAAAAAGTAAATAAAGAAAAATTAGAATCAAAAAAGGATGTAAAAGAAGAGCAAAAAGATGAAACTAAAGAAAATAGTATAGAAAACGCTGAAAAAACACATATTAAATTAATAAAACTAGAAGAAATAAAAAAGATATTTAAAAAGAATAATAAAATACCAAAAGAAGATTTGAAAAAAATTAATAAATCTGTATTCCAGAATATTTTAGTAGCTATTGTACTTATGGTATATTTTATATTTCTAATCTTAGGATTCTATAATATAGAAAATAATATATATCAAACAGATCTAAAAGTTTTTTCATTATGTATTTTATTTTTAGCAATAATTTTATTAGAAAAAGCATATAAAGAAGATAGTGGCAAAATAGCAGTATATGGAATAGAAGCAATAGTAGTATCAATTATAACTTTAGGACTAATATATGTAAATTTAATGTTATCTTCTAAATATATTAATACTGTATTAATAATATCATATATAACTGCAATATATTATGTAATAAAATCTATTGTGTTATACCAAAGAGGAAAGAAAAAATACTTCGTTGAAAACATGAAAAAAATGATTAATACAGAAGAGTAGGAGGTAAAATTATGCAACTTATTAATATTGGTTTTGGAAATATTGTTTCTGCAAATAGAATAATTGCAATTGTTAGTCCGGAATCTGCACCAATTAAACGTATTGTACAAGTAGCAAAAGATGAAGGAACTGCTATAGATGCAACATATGGAAGGAAAACTAGAGCAGTACTTATTATGGATTCTGGTCATGTGGTTCTTTCATCAATTCAACCAGAAACTGTAGCAGGAAGATTAGATAAAGATGATGAAAACATAAATATTTTAGATGATAATAAATAAATTATAAAATTATTTTATAAGGGGGATTTAAAATGATAGTAAAACCAACTGTTAAAGAATTGTTAACAAAAGTAAATAATAGATTTGAGTTAGTAGTAGTTACAGCAAAAAGGGCAAGACAAATTGCTGATGGAAGTGAAGTTTTAACAAAAGTTGAAGGAGATTCACCAGTTACTCTTGCTGCAAATGAAATAGCAGAAGGAAAGGTGAATGTATGTTAGTGTTATTATCTGGAGTATCTGGTGCAGGGAAAGATACTATAAAAAAAGAATTAATTAAAAGAATGGAAAATGTAGAATCTTTACCTTCATATACAGATAGAAATCCAAGAGCAAACGATATTCCAGGAGTTACATATAACTTTGTAGATACAGCAGAATTTGAAAGAATGATAAAAGATGGAGAACTTTATGAATATTCTGTACATCATGAACATTATTATGGTACATCTAAAAAATTATTAAATGAAAAAATACAAGCTGGAAAAATAATAGTTAAAGATATTGAAGTTAATGGAGTTGAAAATCTTTTAAAATTATTGAAAAATGATGTAAAAATAGTAACTATTTTTCTACGTGTTCCGAAAGCCGAACTTCAAAAAAGATTGGAAAATAGAATTGATAAACCAAGTTTAAAAGAAATTCAATTAAGATTAAATAGATTTGATTATGAAGAATCTAAAATAGGAATGTATGATTATATTATAAAAAATAATGACTTAGAGAAAACTGTAAACATCATTATGACTATTATAAATAATGAATATAATTTAGAAAATGCAGAGTTTTAAATTAATATAAATATAAAGAATTAAGACATGTAAAAAATTAAAAATATTACAAACAAATTACAGAAATATTACATTTGTGTAACAAAGCGAAAAAAGTATTGAAAAAAAGAAACTGATAGTATAAAATAAAAATATATTATCAGTTTTATTTTTTGAAAAACTAAAAGGAGAAAAACATGAACGAGCTAAAACGTGAAAGCCTTGGTACTGTACACACACACACACACACACACACACACACACACACAAGTATATTTATTCAAAGAGTATTTGTACAATTACAAGAAAAAAGATATATTGCAAATAAAGTAAATGGAATAAAAAAAGAAGCTATATTATACAGGAAAGTAATAGGCATTATTAATAGTGCCTATCATTTTATATAAAAAAGATGCAAGTAAAAACACTTGCAAATATCTAATAAACAATATATTTATCAAATTTAAAAAAA
>CAJFUM010000105.1 GCA_904420285.1 uncultured Clostridia bacterium
AGAAACGGCAAGAAAAGAAAAAAATCAATATGTATGGATACCAGTAACAAATACAGATTTATTAGAAATGTATGAAGAAGGAGAAGGAACAGAATTAGCAACAGCATTAGGAGTAAATTTAAAAACAAATGTATATAGCAAAAATAGAAAAGGATATCAAGGAGCAGTGCCAGAAGGAGCAAAAGCACCAATAGAACCAGATATATTAACATCGGATGTAGAAGGAGATACAGTAACAGGGAATAGTGAAAAAGGGATAGAACAAATAAAAAGTGTATTTGGATATGAAGGAACAGATGCAGAGGTATTAGAAGCATACGGAAGAATGTTAGTGGAAGAATATACAAATGCATATGAAAGTATAAAAACATATGGAGGTTTTTATATAGGAAGATATGAATTAACGGGAACGGTGGATAATCCAACAGTAAGAAAAGATGCAAATGTTATAGGATATCAAAATTGGTATAATTTATACAAAGCGTGTAGTAAAGTAGCAGAAAGTGAATATGTACAAAGTACAATGATAAGTGGAAATCAATGGGATGAATTAATGGATTGGTTAATAGATACAGGAGCAAAGAGTGAAGACGAAATATATAAAGATTCAAGGACATGGGGAAATTACCAAGACAGTATAGGAGAGGCAGCAGAAGGAAGTGGAGAAAGAAGAACATCAGGATATAATGAAGCATGGAAAGCAAATAATATATATGATATAGCAGGGAATAGTAGTGAATGGATATTAGAAACTACTTATGGAGCATTGCGGAATGTATAGCAATCGTGTATATAATGGAGGAAGTTGTGGTTATAATGGACTAGAACGACCAGCTTATTATAAAAGTAGTTATTATCCCAATAATACTACAAATGGTGTAGGAACTCGACCAATAATGTATATAAAATAATATATAAATAACAAGTGGAAGTTATGTAACAGTAAAAAAGTTATATAAGCTTCCACTTATATAATAATAAATTGATTATTATATATAAAAAAGTACTATTCTAAACTTTTATAACAAAATTAAAATAGAGTAGTAACAAATATAATATAAAATGATAAAAAGTAAAAAAGTGTTGAAATAGTAAATTAAATATAGTAGAATAGCAGTAGTTGAAGAAAAACGAAAAAGAGGTGTATCATATGGAATTTAGTGGGATTGGAATAGGAATAAGTGATTTTAAAGCATTACGTTTAAGAAAAAATTACTTTATAGATAAAAGTATGTATATAAAAGATATTATAAATAATCAGTCTGGAGTAGTGCTTATTACTAGGCCAAGAAGATTTGGAAAAACTTTAAATATGAGTATGTTAAGATATTTCTTTGATTGCAATGTAAAAGAAGGAAAAGAACTATTTGATGGACTAAAAATAATGGAGCAAGAAGAAAAGTACACATCAAAGCTAGGAGCATATCCATGTATATACTTAACAATGAAGGATTTGAATGTAAGTACTTATGAATATATGTTAATGCAACTAAGAACATCAATGATGGAAATATATTTCGAAAACAGATATTTATTAGAAGGAGATATACCAGAAGGAGAAAGAGAAATATATAATAAAATGCTTGCAGCAAAAACAAATGAGATGGAAATACTAAATAGTGTAAAAATCTTATCAAAGCTTTTGTACCATTATTATAATAAGCCAGTAATGCTATTTATAGATGAATATGATGTACCTTTACAAACCGCATATGTAGAAGGATATTATGAGCAAGCGGTAAAGTTTTTAAAAACGTTTTATGGAACAACATTTAAAGATAATCCATATTTAGAAAAAACAGTACTAACAGGAGTGAGCAGAGTAGCAAAAGAAAGTATATTTAGTGGAGCAAATAATATTGATGTGTATACAGTATTAGATAATGAATTTGCAGACGATTTTGGAATAACAAGTGAAGAAATTAAAAAAATAATAGAGGATTTTAAAGTAGAAGATGATGTAGAAGAAATAAAGAAATGGTATGATGGATATAGGATAGGAAAAGTGGAAGGAATATATAATCCATGGAGTTTGTTAAATTATTTAATAGATAAACAGTTAAAACCATATTGGGTAAATACAAGTTCAAATGATTTAATAAAATTAACATTAAAAAATTCAATGACAGTAAAAGAAAAAATAGAAAGATTACTAAAAGATGAAGAAATAGAAATACCAATAAATTTAGAGACAGTAATAGAAGGAATAGAAAACAAAGAAGATAATATATGGGGACTAATGCTAGGAACAGGATATTTAAAAGTATCAGAAGAGGTAAATTTAGCAGAAGGGATATATAAAGTAAAAATACCAAACTATGAAATAAAAACACTATTTTATGATATAGTAAGAAATTGGTTTAAGGATAAAGTAGTAGGGAATGATTTAAGGAGTATATTAAAAGATTTAGTAGAATTAAAAATATCAGAGTTTGAGAAAAAGTTTAGGGTATTAGTAAGAGAAATGTTCAGTTATATGGACGTAGGAGAAAATACAGCAGAGAATTTTTACCATGCATTTGTGTTAGGAATGTTAGTAGGATTACGAGATAGTTACTATGTAAATTCAAATAGAGAATCAGGATTTGGAAGGTATGATATAATGCTAGAGCCATACGATAAAAAAGGAAATAGCTTTATTATGGAATTCAAAGTAGCAGATGAGATGGACGAAAAAACAATAGAAGAGACAATAGAGAATGCGAAAAAGCAAATAGAAGAAAAAGGATATGAAAGTAATTTAGAAGAGAGGGGCTTTAGAAATATAACGAAAATGGTATTTGCATTTAAAGGAAAAGAATGTAAAATGGAAATAGTAAAATAGAGAAGAATATTACAAAGAAATTACAGGAATATTACAATTGTGTAACAAAGCAAAAAAGTATTGAAAAAAAGAAACTGATAGTATAAAATAAAAATATATTATCAGTTTTATTTTTTGAAAAAGTAAAAAGGAGAAAAACATGAACGAGCTAACACGTGAAAGCCTTGGTGCTGTACACACATACAAATATATTTATTCAAAGAATATTTGTACAATTGCAGGAAAAAAAGATATATTACAAATAAAGTAAATGGAATAAAAAACGAAGCTATATTATACAAGAAAGTAATAGGCATTATTAGTAGTGCCTATCATTTTATATAAAAAAGATGCAAGTAAAAACACTTGCAAATATCTAATAAACAATATATTTATCAAATTTAAAAAAA
>CAJFUM010000106.1 GCA_904420285.1 uncultured Clostridia bacterium
CTTTTTGTTTTACCTTGTCTATATTGAAATTATATATTAGGGGGTATTTTGTTGTCAAAGTTCATTTTCATTTATTACAGGATGCTTATATTAAAATCTTATCATCTCCCTTTTGCGAAATTTGTCGAAACTTGTTATAGTTTATATTTTTTTGTTAATATTTAGTTTATATAGACTTTTTGTACTAGAATATAACTTATACTACTCTACTAATTGCAATTTTTTCATTATTTATGTGGTCTAATATCGTATCTAGTTCATCCATAAATTTAAAATGAATTGTAATTTTCTTATCTTCATGGACTTCTATGTAATCTATTAACTCTTTTATAATATCTCTATCTAGTCTGGTGATATTATTATGAAGTTTAAATCTCTCTATCCATTCACCATTATCATTTATAATTTCTTCTTGTTTTTCTTTTTGTTTATCTATATTTACAATAATTTCTTTTAATTTTTCTATATCTTGTTCATATTTCTGTTTATACTCTAAATACTCTTCTTTGGTTATATATTCATTTTTCCAATCTTCATATAGACCCCTTTTTAGATTATTTAATTTTTCTATTTCTTTTTCTTTAGCCTGTTTTATTTCTTCTGAAAAATTATTTGATTTTTCAGAAGAAACAAGGTTAAGTTCCATTGATACGTATGATTGCGAAGTAATATGCACATATGGAGAAGCCACCTTTCTTAAACGTCTTATATTTTCGTTTGCCAATTTTTTATTGTTTGATATATTAATTTGTTCTAATAATCTTTCAGTATCAACAAGCAATTCTATATGTAATCTAATAGCTTTAAGTACAGCATTTTCTAATTCTTCTACTTTTATAGTATGTTTTGTGCACAATTTATTTGATTTTTTCCTGTATGTTCCACATATATAATATTCATAAATAGTTCCTTTTTTATTTTTACAGTATTTTTTATGCATTGAATGGCCACAATCTGCACATTTTAATATCCCTGCCCACATACTTAGAGTTCCACTATTTTGTACTCTAGTATCAACTTTTCTTAATTCTTGTGCTTTTTTGAATAATTCTTTATCTATAATAGGTTCATGCATATTTTCTACTGTAATCCATTCATCTTCTGGTACTTGTTCTATTTTGTGAATTTTATAACTTTTTACTCTTCTTTTACCTTGTGTAATATTTCCTATGTAAATATCATTTTTTAATATGTTTCTAACTGTAGATGGAGACCATGAATAATCTTCTTGCATAATTTGAGCATTATTATAATTTTGATTTAATTTTTTCTTTTTATAACCTGTTGGATTTAAAACCACCATATCATTTAATCTATGGCATATACTTAAATTTCCTAACCCTTCATTTACTTTCCACTCAAAAATTTTTCTTACTATTTCGGCTGATTCTTTATCAATGATTAATTTATGATTGTCTTCTGGACTTTTTATATATCCATAAGATGGAAATGCTCCCACAAACTCTCCGCTTCTTTTTTCTTCCATTTAATGCTGACCTTATTTTAATCGACGTATCTCTACAGTACTCATCATTAATTAAATTTTTAAATGGTACTATTATTGTATCTATGCTAGTAGGATTCTTAAAACTATCTACATTATCATTTATGGCAATAAATCTTACATTAAATATTGGAAATATTCGTTCTATATAATTTCCAACTTCTATATAATTTCTTCCAAGTCTAGATAAGTCTTTCACTAAAACACAATTTATATTTCCTTTTCTCATATCTTCTAATAAATTTTGAAATCCTGGTCTATCAAAATCTGTTCCTGTATATCCGTCATCTACATAAGTATCATAAACAATTAAATCATCATGTTCTTCAATAAATTCATTTAGAAGTGCTTTTTGGCTTGTAATACTATTACTTTCGCTCTTTTCTGTTCCATTATTCACATCTTCTTGTGAAAGCCTTATATATAGAGCAGCAGACCATATTTTTGTTTTTTTTGAATTTGAATTTTCTGAAGAATATTTTGATTTTCTTCCAGCCAATATTTTCTTTGCCTCCTTTCATTAAAATAAATCAAAACAAGTAGTACTAGACAATCGAATAAAAAATTCGCAGTCGTACTTTTGTACGTCGAGGAATTTTTTATGAAGATTAACAACGTAATACGCAGTTTTTCACTTATTTTTTTATTTTATTCTAACGTGCTCTATAAAAAAGTTAGCCATCTTTGTATTTTTGTTTTAAAATATTTAACATACACTCATCAATTTTTTTATTACTTTTAGAATAAACTAATTCAACTTTTAAATTTCTGACTTTCATCTCATATACTTTTCCTTTATTTGATATGTGTTCAACAATTTTAGTCTTTCTATCCAAATCCATTTTCCTTTCAAATTTTCTCTTTCAATTTTATTAAAGTCAGTTATTTTTTATTACTAATTTGTCCTTATAATAGATAAGTTAGAAAATAGCATTTGAGATTTAATCTTTTTTTAAATATTTTTATTTCTCTACTAGATATATGCCACCTTTTATAAAAAAGGAATTTTTAAAATTTTTTCAACTTTTTTTCATAATGTATATGTCTTTTAGTATTTGATGAATAAATTTTGTTATAATTTTTTATAAATTTCCACAAAAAAATTGCTATATTCCTTTAAAATATAACAATTTGTAATTTTATTATTTATTACCTTCTAAAATCTGTATTTAATTCTTTCTCTTCTTCTAAATTTCTTCTTTCCTAATCAGCATATTCTAAATAAATTTTAATTTTGAAAGCACATCATATAATCTAAATTCTATTGTCTTAGTTCCATTTTTTATTCATCAAATGAACTTTCATTTATTTTCATTTTATATAGTTCTCCTTCAATAATTATTTTTCATTTCACTTAATATTTTCTAATACATTTCCATTATGTGTAAAAGTTTTAATCCAATTATTTAAATCCTTTTGTCTTTTAAAAATCAACACTCTTTCACTAGGAATGTCTTTTAAAATTTCCAGAACTTTAGGTCTCTTTTTCTTATTATAGGTCAACACATATTTTAAAAAAGTAAAATTCAAACGTTCTTTACAGCCAGGTATATCTGGTCTTTCCTTACCATAATTTTTAATAATTCTTTTAATTACACCTTTAATATGTGTTAAACTAGAGTAATCTAACCAAATTATTAAATCTGCCTTTTCTAATCTATCTTTTAATGTTTTATTATAATTTCCATCAATAATCCATCTTCGCTCATTTGATTTTGAAGCAATAATTGCATCTCTTTCATCTTTATTTATTTCAACCCAATTAGATTTGTAATTTATGCTGTCTAGATGTATAGCAGGTATATCCAATTCTTTTGATAATACATTGGCCAATGTACTTTTCCCGCTTCCTGAGCCACCTATAATTGAGATTCTGTTTATTGATACATCGAAACAATATAATTTTTCTCCAGTAGATAATACTTCCAAAAATTTTGCACCCAATTTTTCGTAATAATTTTCTAAATCAGTCTTTAAATATAATCTACTAATGTTTCTTTTTTTGGCTTCTAATAGAATAGCATTATTTAATATTTTAGAATAGCCCTTTCCTCTATATTCTTCTTTAACAAACATTGTTGCATACCAAGTCGACAAATCTGCTTTTTCCTCTCCGTCTGTCGGAAATATTGAGATAAATCCTACTAGAATATCATTATCTAATAATATTAATTTACAATAATTATTCTTATTAAAATTTGATTTTATTTTAATTATCTTATTTTTTACTTTTAGTTCAAACTCTTCTTTTGATAAATCTTTTCGTCCCCATTCTCTTTGTGTCAGTATTGCAACTTCTTCTATATGCTCTGGCATATCTTTTAAATTATATATTTTTAACATATTTTATTCTCCTAAAATATTTATCCTATTTCTTAATTGTATAAGTTTTTCTCTATTTTCCCTATATTCAAATCTTGGTTTTACAAAATTCTTTGAACCTCTTTTTTCAAATGATTGTAACATATTTTTATTAATCAATCAAACAAAAGAGAAAGCAAATTCAATTACTTTCTCTTGATCCGCTTGTTTATTTTTAGCTTAGATTATAAGACCCCCACTCACTTACATAATTAAAAATTGTAAGTGGATACTACAAACCCTTGTTGCTCACGCAATAAGACTCTTTGAATGATTTATAAGGTGTAGCGACAAAATGAACCATGCACCTCCTTGGTGTCCTCCCTCTCCAGTTGGATTATATAAAGTTATAAGTACTACAACTGCGGGATCTGAAACTGGTGCTACTCCAACAAATGAAGTTACATATTTTCCTGTATCTACACCATCTTCAGAAGTACCTGTTTTTCCTCCAATAGAATATCCTTTTACTTGTGCATTTTTTCCTGTTCCGTTCTGCTACAACAGATCCCATCATACTAAGTACGCCTTCTGCTGTTTCTTTTGAAATAACACCTGTCTGTTTTTCTGATTCTATATTTCGTACTTCTCCAGTTTCACTGTTAATAATTTGTTTTACTATACGTGGTTTTACATATGTTCCTTTATTAGCAATTGTACTCACTGCTGTTATCATTTGTATTGGGGTAATTTCGAATCTTTGACCAAATGAAATGGTTGCAAGTTCTATAGGACCTACTTTATTTTCTTGCAAAAATATACTTCCTGCTTCTCCAGGCAAATCAATACCAGTTCTTTTTAATAGTCCAAATTTTTCTAAATAATCATAATATTTACTTACTCCAATTTTTTGTCCCAATCCTATAAATACAGGGTTACACGAATTCATTAATGCTTGCCTTAAGCTTTCAGAACCATGAGGGTTATAATATCTCCAACAGCTAATTCTTACACCAGCAATTGTTATTCCTCCAGTACAACAAAATTCTCCTTCTTTATCTGTTGTTGTTATTCCTTCTTCTAGTGCAGCAGATGCTGTTATTAATTTAAACGTAGAACCTGGTTCGTATGTATCTGCTACAGCTTTATTTCTCCAAACTTTTTGCATTTCTTTAACTTGCTCTGTTTCCGATAATCCATCCCATATAGGTTTTAACTCTTCAATTGTTGTCTCATATGGTTCATTTAAATTGTAATTAGGATATCCAGCCATTGCCAAGATATCTCCAGTTTTAGGATTCATTACAATAATATTTCCACCATCTGTACACTTATTATCAATACATGCTTCTTTTAAATATTTTTCCGCTATTCCTTGTATTGTAGCATCAATACTTAGAACTAAGTCATTTCCATCTGTAGCAGAAATATAATTTTCTCCTTCATCTTTTATTTCGCCACCATTTGCATCTGTAACTTTAGTTATCCTTCCTTTACTTCCCTTTAGTTCTTCTTCATATATTGCTTCTATTCCATCTAGTCCCTGATTATCTGCTCCACAAAAGCCAATAACTTGTGATGCCAAATTATTGTATGGGTAATATCTTTTAGTATCTTTATCTATATTAATTCCAACATTTATATCATTTGCATCCATCCATAACCTTAGTTCATCTGCTTTTTCTTTATCTACTTTTTTTACAATTGTTTCTATAGATGTATTCCTCTTCACTTTTTTTAATACAGTCTCATAATCTAATTCAAAAATATTACTAAGTGCTTCAGCTACTTTTTCTTTATTTTCTTTTGCTATATTATTTGGATTAACTGTAATTGTATTTACAGTACTACTTACTGCTAATATTGTTTTTCCTGTTGCATCATAAATAGTTCCTCTTTTTGGATTTATTGCTCTGTCTAGGCTTTGTTGCTCTAGAGCCATTTCTTTTAGTTCATCTCCCATAACAAATTGTATCCATGCAATTCTTCCTATAAATAAACATGAAACTATTGCTACAACTAAAATCCAGTATTTCATTCTTTTTCTTCTACTTATTTCACTATATTTTTCTTCTACTTTTACGTTTTCTTGTTTTATTTGTTTTCTAAATTTTTTATTTTGTTTATTTTCTAATTTCTTTTTTAATTTATCTATTTTTTCTGCTTTTTCTTCTTTTTTATTTTTCTTAAATTTTTGCAATTCTTTTTTATCAAATCTAGTTTCTATTTTATTTTTTCTTATGTTACTATTTTTTTTATTTGCTTTCTTCATTGTTATATGTTCCTTTCTGTTTGATATAGCTTTCCTAAAGTAATTTTATTCAAACATATAAAAAAAAGACTAAAATATTTTTTCATATTTTAATCTTTATTTTCCTAGTAACATATTTAAAATTTTATCTATCCAACTTTCGTTTTCATCTATTATAACTTCTTCACTTGCTTGTTCTACATAGTCTTTTTTATCTAAAGTAACATATACTTTTTGGCTATTATCCAATTTTTGCATTCCTAATTTTTTTTCTGCTAATTTTTCTATATTTGTCAAATTCAAATTATTTTCTAAATTAACTCTTAGCTGTTCATTATCTTTCTGAATAGCTGCTAATTTTGTTTTTAAATTTTCGTTTTCATTGAAGCTTTCGTTAATTAAAGAGTTTCTATAACTTATAACAAATAATGCTGCAAAAATGATAAAAACATATAATATTGCTTTAATATGAGTTTTTAGTTGAGCCTTATGTTTGATTTGTTGCTGCTTTTTACTAACTGTAGAAGATTTTTTCTTAATATTAGGATTTTTTATTGGTATATAATCTGGTTCTAATTTTCTTGGGCTTGTCTCATATTGATATGTTCTATATCTATAATTTGTCATAAGTTATTTCACCTCTTTTCTTATATAATCTACTCTTTTTTCTCTCGTCTTTCAAATATTCTTAATTTAGCACTTTTACTTCTACTATTTTCCATTTGTTCTTCTATAGTAGGAATAATTGGTTTTTTAGTTATAATTTTTCCATAAGATTTATAATTACATATACAATAAGGAAGATCTTTTGGACAAGTACATTTTCCTTCTGCTTCTATAAATGCTTCTTTTACTGCTCTATCTTCTAAAGAATGAAATGTAATTACTGCAATCCTACCTTCATTTTTTAATAATTTAATAGATTCTAATATTGTATTATATAATGGTTTAATTTCATTATTTACTTCTATTCTTATTGCTTGAAAAGTTCTTTTAGCTGGATGTCCGTTATTTTGTTTAGATTTTGGAATAGAATTTTCTATAATGTGAACTAATTCTCCTGTAGATACAATTCTACTTTTTTTCCTTTCTAAACATATATTTTTAGCAATAGACTTTGCAAATCTTTCTTCTCCATATTTATAAATTATGTCTGATAATTCATCTTCAGAGTATTCATTTACTATTTGTTCTGCTGTAAGCTCTTGCGTTTTATCCATTCTCATATCTAATGCAGAATTTCCTATATAGCTAAATCCTCTATTTCTTTCATCTAGCTGATATGATGAAACACCTAAATCAAATAATATTCCATCTACTTTATCTATATTTAATGTTTGAAGTATATTCTTTATTTCATCATGATTTCCATGAACAAATTTAACATTATTATATTTTTCTAATCTTTTTTTTGCTGAATTTAAAGCATCTTCATCTCTATCAATTCCAATAAGTAATCCTTCATTTGTTAATCTTTTTAGAATTTCTTCACTATGGCCTGCTCCACCTAAAGTTCCATCTACATATATGCCATCTTTTTTTATATTTAGACCATTTATTGATTCTTCTAATAAAACACTTTTATGTTTAAATTCCAATTATTACACCTCGTAGTCTATTTTTATAGCACAATCAGTTGGTATAAAATTATACCAACTGTATGCTTGTACTCAATTACTTATTTTCAGCAATTTTATCATTTGTAATTTCTACATCCTTTGTTTTTTATATTTCTCTTTGGTAAATATTTATGTATAAACAATCAACATTTTATCTTTTGAAAATTAAAATATCTTTTGTTTTATAAACTCTTTTGTTAAATCTTTATTATACTTTTTCTTTTGTTTAATTAATTTTTATCTTTTGTAAAATAATTTCTTTGTCTTTTGTATAAATCATCTTTTGTAAATTGAAAATCTTTTGTGTAACAAATGAGGTTAAAAATCCTTTGTACTTTTTTCTTTTGTATTTATATAAACTTTTATAAAGTTATATACCTAACATTGTCATGTTCTCTGCAATTTCATCTGCTGAAATGTTTTCTTCACTGTTATATTCTCTCCATTTGTCTTTGTTCCAAATTTCAATTCTAGTTCCAACACCTATAATTGCAGCCTCTTTTTCCATATGAGCATATTCTCTAAGATTACTAGAAATTAAGAATCTACCTTGTTTATCTAATTCACATTCAATAGCACCAGATAAAAATAGTCTTACAAAATCTCTAGCATTTTTGTTTGTAAGTGGAAGCGTTTTTAATTTTTCTTGAAAGTTATTCCATTCATTTTGAGAGAAACCAAATAAGCACCCGGTCTAAACCTTTTGTAATTATGAACTTTTCACCAATATCTTCTCTTAATTTTGCTGGCATTATTAATCTGCCTTTTGCATCAAGAGAATGTTCATATTCACCTATAAGCACTTCGTTTCACCTCTTCTCACTTTCAAACCACTTTTCACCACTTTTCTCCACTTCAATTAGATTTTAATACATAAATTAATAAATTGCAAGTATTTTTTAAAATTTTTTTAATTTTTTTATTTTAATCTACAATTATTAAAATTTTCTTTTTATATTAATCTATAGTTGTACTTGTTCTTCCTGTACCGACTACAGCTTCTTGTAAAGCTCTCCATGTGTTACAACCAACTATTCCATCTGCACTAAGTCCTACTGAAGATTGATATCTTCTCACTGCATCTTGTGTTGCTGCTCCAAAAATTCCATCCAAGCCACCAGTTCTGTATCCTAATGTATTTAAATCATCTTGTGCAATTAGAACATAATTACTAAGACTTCCTCTTTTTAACAATGGATATCCTCCACTAGAGCACGCTGGAGTACCAAATCTTTTGTCAAAGTGTACCCAAGTAGGAGTAAGAGAAATTGGTTCTACAAATGACCATACTCCTGAATTATTAGCAGAATTCCAAAGCCTTGTTCTTTGCGCCCCAGATAATCTTTGGCCCACATCAAAAGCTGTACCTGCATAATGTTGACTTTGAGTTCCATGTCCACCTTCCCAAGGTCTTTTAAATGCAAAACCTACTGGTATTGGACTCCCAAAAACATATCTTTGACTATTCCAACTTTGCATTGTTCTCTTTGTTGTCCATAATGTGGACGAATTGCTTGAACCTCGAAACTCCCTTACTTTTAAAGTTCCATTTGAGTTATATGGCATTGGATCATTTTCTCCTCTGTAATAAGTTTCCATACGATCAGTATCATTATTAAAAACCAGTATCTTTGCCACAATATTCCTCCTTATATTTAATAGTTTATTTTATTATATGTATAAAATAAATTATAGTGATTTTATTTATATATATTTTTTATTTTTTATGTTATAATATGTTTGTTATTTTTAATTTTTAGGTGATAATTATGAAAGACAATTTTTATGAACCACGAGATTCAAATTATTGTTATCCTGGTACAAATACGTTAATTAATAAATTAAATATAAAGGATTTTAAACAATTACAAAAATATGATGCTAAAATTACTGCTGCTAAGCTTTTAGCTTTGCGTCAAATTGGCATAATAGGAAATTTTGATGTTAATCATATAAACTCTATTCACAAATATTTATTTGAAGATATCTACCCTTTTGCAGGAAAGTATAGAAATGAAAATATAGCTAAAGATGATTTTAGATTTGCCGAGTGGGAATATATTGATACTGAATTATCTAAGTTATTGGAAAAATTAAAAAAAGAAGATTATCTTGCGAATTTATCTAAAGAAGAGCTTTCAGATAAACTTGCTTATTATTTATCTGAACTAAATGTGCTTCATCCATATAGAGAAGGAAATGGTAGAACTATAAGAGAATTTATTAGAGAATTAGCTTTAAAAAACGGTTATATTTTAAATTTAAAAGAAGTTAGTCCTAAAGATTTTTTAATTGCTAGTAAAAAATCTATAATAGATACAAGTGATTTATCAAAACTAATTTATAAATGTTTAGAAAAACAGCTAAAACACTAGACTTTTAGCTGTTTTTGTGGTATAATAGTAATGTAGGTTGGTTATTAATTTTTGAAAATATCGTTATAAAATATTCTAAAAATTAAACTTAAACTTCTCTATAATAACCTCTACAAATTTATAATTAATAAATAGGAGGTTATTATGTTTAATGAAGATATTTTTAATTTTAATATAGATAATATAAAAAATGATTTAGCAATAGAAGGAATGTATATTACTGAGCAAGATATAAATTTATATAAACAATTTGCAAATAATGAAATAGATATGCCAAATTTAATTAATACTATTAAAAGTGAAATAGTTTAAAAAAGAAGATATGAGTTAATTTAAAAACTCATATCTTTTTTGTTTTAGTAAATTTTAATTTCAGTTATTTATCATATGTATTGCTTTTCTTATAATATTCTATATATTATACTTCTCTACATTTTACTATTAATCTTCTTGTTCCATAATCAGTACATGTTATTAAAGTTAATTCTTTTCTTCCTTTTGTTAATTGACTTGTACAGCTTCTATCTGTTGGATCAACTACAAATTTGTCATATACCTCATATTCTATTTTTCTGCCAGTTAAATCTTCTATTTCTACTATATCATTGTTTTCTAATTCATTTAATCTTCCAAACATTTTTCCATTTCTATAATTATGTCCAACTATACAATAGTTCCCAACTTCATTTGGTTTCATGTCTTCTGGCCTTGGCCAATACCTATTAACTGATATTTCTAGCAATTCATCAGAAGTTTCTGACAAAATAGGATATGTAATATCTATCTTAGGAATTCTAATAATAGCTTCTGTTGTATATGTAGTAGAACCTATTTTGGTATTACTTACTATTTCATTTGTATCTATTTCTGGTTCTTGATTTGCTTCTTCTTCACTCAAAACGATAATTATGGCATCTTCTGAAGAAGTTTTTGTAGTATTATCATCTTCATTCTTTACTTCAGATAGAAGTACTTTTGAAACTTCTTCACTTTTGTTTCTATCATATTCTGCATATATGTAATAAGAAGATAATAGGAATATTAGTAGAACAGCTATAAAAAACTCTATTTTGTAAAGTCTTCTTTTTCGCTTTAAATCTGGTGTAATATATAATTTTTCTGTAACTAAAATTTGATTCATCCTATATCCTCCTTTCAAGCAAGATTACATAATTATTATATCATAAATAAGTCTATTTTTGAATAGTTTTATTTACTAAATTTGAAATTTTAGCAAATTGTTCTAAAGTTAATTTTTCTCCTCTTATTTTTTCATCTATATTCAATTCTTCTAATATGTTTTTTATTATATCTTTATTATCAAATATTCCTGAATTTGATAATGAATTTAGTAAAGTTTTTCTTCTTTGCATAAAACTGCTTTTTATTAGTCTAAAAAATATTTTTTCATTTTCAACTTCTACTGATGGTTTTTCTCTAATGTTTAGTTTTATAACTTCAGAATCAACTGAAGGAGCTGGTATAAAGCAATTTCTATTAACTAATACCACTTTTTCAGCATCAGCATAATAGTTTACACTATAAGTTATGGCTCCAGATAATTTTTCTCCTGGTTTTGCAGTAATTCTATCAGCAACTTCTTTTTGAACCATTACAGTAATGCTATTAGCATTTAATCTATCTTCCAGAAGTTTCATTATAATTGGAGTAGTTATATAATATGGTAGATTAGCTACTATTTTAACTTTATTAAACTCATTATTATCATTAATAATCTTATGTAGATCAACTTTTAATATATCTGAATTAAGTAATTCAAAATTATTATATAGTTTAAATCTTTCGTTTAAAATATTTATCATTCTATCATCCAGCTCTATAGCAACTACTTTCCCTGCCTTTTCTAATAATTTTGATGTAAGTGTTCCTAGGCCAGGACCTATTTCTATAATTAAATCATCTTTTTCTATTTTGGCTGCATTAATAATTTCGTTAATTATATTATCATCTATTAAAAAATTTTGCCCTAATTTCTTGTTTGCAGAAATATTATATTTTCTTAATAAAAATTTTGTATCTTCTAAGCTACTACTCATATTATATTCTATGGCACCAATCTATAATACCATTTTCTCCTTCCTATTCTTTTATTTCCTTTTGTAAAACCACATTTACTACCGTTCCTTCTTCTACAGATGTTCCTGCAGTTATATCTTGGCTAGTAACTTTTCCACTTCCTGTATATTTAATATTTAAATTTTTATTTTTCAAAGCTGCTTTTGCTTCAGATAAACTCATTCCTTTTAAATTTGGAATAGTTTGTGATGCCCTAGTATTGCTCTCTTCTGAATATAATATTACTATTGAGCCATCTATTAATTGAGTTCCTGCTACTGGCATTTGTTCACTTACTATATCACTCTCATTACCAGAAATTTTACATTTAAAGCCTTGTTTTTCTAATATCTTTTTAGCTTCTGACATTGTTTTATTTTTTACATTAGGAAGAGATGTGGTTTCAACAGGTGAATCACTATCTGTTGTATCTGATTGTATTCCTAAATATGGCAATACTTCAGTTAAAATTTGAGACACTACTGGTGCTGCTACTTGACTACCATAATAACTTTTTCCTTGTGGTCCATATAAAGTTACAAGTACTACTACTTCTGGACTCTCTACAGGAGAAATTGCTGCAAAAGATGCAACAAAGCCTGCGTCTTCATCTGATGGATCTGGTTCAGAAGTACCAGTTTTTCCTGCAACACTATATCCTTTTACTTTTGCATATCCACCACTTCCTGTATCTACTACAGTTTTTAACATATCTAATAATTTATCAGATGTTTCTTTTGAAATAACTTGTCTAACTTCAGTAGGTTGTATTGTTGTTACAGCTCCTGTATCTGTATTTTTAATTTCCTTTGCAATTCTAGGTTGCATTAGAACTCCATCATTTGCAACTGCTGCAACCGCGCTTATCATTTGTAAAGGAGTAATTTTAAATCTTTGTCCAAATGACATTGTAGCTAATTCTACAGTTCCTACATCCTCTAAATTCCAAAAATATCCTCTACTTTCTCCAGAACTTCCAGAATCTCCTATATCTCCAAAACCTGTTGTATCAAAAAATCCAAAAGCATCATAATATCTATATAAAGTTGCAGCTCCTATTTTTTGTCCTAATTGTATGAAGGCTGGATTACATGAATTCTTAAGTGCATCTCTTAAACTTTGCTTTCCGTGTTTTACTCCGTTTGCACAATTAATTTTTTGCCCAGATACAATCTCTACTCCATTACAATTAAATACTCCCGCTGTATCTTCATCAACTAGTCCTTCTTCCAAACCTGCTGCTGCAGTTACAATTTTAAATACTGATCCTGGTTCATATGGTGTTGTAATTGCTCTATTATTCCATGTTTCTTGCAATTTTGTATTTTGCTCTTCAGCAGACATCTTTTTCCAATCTTTTTCTGATATGAAATCTAATGTAAAAGGATCATTTAAATTGTAATCTGGATATGTAGCCATGGCTAAAATATCTCCATTATTTGGATTCATAATAATTACATTTCCACCATCTTTACACTTATTTTCTTCACAAGCTTGTTTTAAATACTTTTCTGCAATTTGTTGAATATTAGCATCAATTGTTAAAGTAATATCATTACCATTTTGAGGATATATATATGTTTCATCATCATATGGAATTAAATCTTGTACTGCATCTTGTGCTGAAGTTACTTTTCCAGGAGTTCCAGTTAGTATTTGATCCCATTTTAATTCTAGTCCCCATAAACCCTGATTATCAGTTCCACAAAATCCTATTAAATTTGATGCTAATTTATCATATGGATAATATCTTTTTGTATCTTCATCTATATTTATTCCACTATATATTTTATTTTCTTTCATCCAAGTTTCTAATTCTTCAATCTTATCATTCTCTACTTTTTTTGCAATTGTTACATTTGTTTTATCACTTGTAACTTTCTCTAAAGTTTCTTCATAATCTAATTCAAATATATCAGAAAAAGCTTTAGCTACTTTTTCTTTTAATTGTTTTGTCATTACTTTTTCTACTTCTTCATCATCATTTTCTACTACAATTTTAGTTGGATCTATACTTACAGTGTCTACTTGTGCACTAATTGCTAGAGCTTTTCCTGTTGAATCATAAATAGTCCCTCTCTTAGGACTAATTGTTTTACTTGTAGTAAGCTGTCTATACATGTCCTCTTTTAAATCGGCTCCTTGTACAATTTGAAGCCAACATAATCTAAATATTAATATAAAAAAAATGAAAAAAAATGAAATTAAAATTCTTGCTAATCTATCATTTATAGTAAAAATTTTTTTCCCTTTACGTTTATTATCAAACTTATATACATTATTTTTTTTCAACTTTTGTATCTTCCTTTCAATATCTATTCTAAAAATAAATACAATTATCCTATTTTACAATCATATTTTATATTAGCATGCATAAAAAAGCAAGAAAATTTAAAAATTTTCACACAAAATTCACTAAAAAAAGAATGAAATTTTATTTTCATTCTTTTTTTATATTAGCTATTAAATATACTATCAAATTCTTCTCCATCAATTTTTTCTTTTTCTAATAATACTCCAGCTACGCTATGAAGTTTATCTATATGTTCTCTTAATATCGATTCTGCTTTCTTATATGCAAAATCTATTATACTCTTAACTTCTTCATCAATTATACTTGCTGTCTCTTCTGAATATTCTTTAGATTGTGCAAAATCTCTTCCTAAGAATACTTCTTCTTGATTTTGTCCTAATGTTATTGTTCCTACTCTTTCACTCATTCCATATTTAGTAACCATTGCTCTTGCAATTTTTGTTGCTCTTTCTATATCATTACTTGCACCAGTAGAAATATCATCTAAAATTAATTTTTCTGCAACTCTTCCTCCTAAAAGTGAAACAATATTTTCTATCATTTCTGTTCTAGACATAAATGATTTATCTTCAGTAGGTCTATACATTGTATATCCTCCTGCCATTCCTCTAGGTACAATAGAAATTTGATGTACTGGATCTTGTGTAGGTAAAAATCTACTAACAACCGCATGACCAGCTTCATGATAAGCTACTAGTTTTTGTTCTTTATCACTTCTAACTCTTGTTCTTTTTTCTGGCCCCATTGTAACTTTAACCATTGCATCTTCAATTTCTTGCATACCAATTTCTCTTAGATTTCTTCTTGCAGCTAGTAAAGCTGCTTCATTTAGTACATTTTCTAAATCTGCTCCAGAAAATCCAGATGTATTTTTTGCAATAGTTTTTAAATCAACATCAATAGATAATTTCTTTTTTCTACTATGAACTTCTAATATTTGCTCTCTAGCTTTTACATCTGGGCTAGAAACTACAATTTGTCTATCAAATCTACCAGGTCTTAATAAAGCTTTATCTAAAACATCTGGTCTATTAGTTGCAGCTAAAACTATTACTCCTTCATTAGCAGAGAATCCATCCATTTCTACTAACAATTGATTTAAAGTTTGTTCTCTTTCATCATGTCCTCCACCAAGTCCGGCGCCTCTTTGACGACCTACTGCATCAATTTCATCAATAAATACTATACAAGGAGCTTTCTTTTTAGCTTCATCAAATAAATCTCTTACACGTGATGCACCAACACCTACAAACATTTCAACGAAATCAGAACCACTTATTATAAAGAATGGCACTCCAGCTTCTCCTGCTACTGCTTTTGCTAAAAGTGTTTTTCCTGTACCAGGTTGACCTACAAGTAATACTCCTTTAGGAATTCTTGCACCCATATCTGTAAATTTCTTAGGATTCTTTAAAAATTCAACTATTTCTTCTAATTCTTCTTTTTCTTCGTCAACACCTGCTACATCATCAAAAGTTACTTTATTCTTATCGGTAGGGTTCATCATTCTTGCTCTGCTTTTTCCAAATGTCATTGTTTTGCTTCCACCAGAATTTCCTTGTGTTCCACTCATAAATAAAAACCAGAAGATTAAGAAAATAATAAGAATACCAAATGGAGTTAATAAACTTAATATGAATACAAATACAGATTCAGATTTTTCTGTAACCTTTATATTTCCTGCTGTCATACTAGTTTGTAAATTATTCATTAAATTATCTATACTTGGTATATTTACTTGCTTTTTATAGTTATCTTCTTTTAATTTTACTTCTGCTGTAGTACCATCTGCTGAAAGTTCAATTTCTGAAACTTCTCCTGCTTCTATCTTTGATATTAAATCAGAATATGCCAACTTATTATTATCACTATCAAAAATTGACATTAATAAAACAACAAATATTATTGCTATTATTAGCCACATTGCTAATGTTTTTATACCATTTTTCAAATTTTAAATTCCTCCTCTTAAAAAATTAAATATATAATTTAAAATTCACCTTTGAAATATACCATATATATTCGCTTATTGCAAGGCTTTTATTCAAAGTTTTTTGTAGCAATCATTATTCATCTACGGAAGGTTCACTTAATGAAAAAAATATTTTTCCTTTTTTTACTAAAACATGTAATCCTTTTTTAGGAACTAAATATTTATTACCTATATTATTACCACACAATTTTATTATATCATCTATATGTATTTTTTCTATTCCTGTTGTTTTACCATAAACCTTAGCTATAGTATATAATATAATCTTAGATTTTATTACATTGTCCAATTTATTAAATTTGTGTAAATCTAAAATAATTATATTAGATTTAATTATATTATTGCCAATATAATTATTTTCAACACCCAAATTTGAATTTTTTTTCATTTCTTCACTAGTATTTAATAATAAGTCTTTAAATTCCTTTTTTACTATTTTTTCAATGTATTCTTCTTCTTCATATGCAATGTTAGATAATCTATTAATTGATTCTATTATATTAGGATTAAATTCTTTTTTTATAAAAGGAATTAATAAATTTCTTATTTTATTTCTAGTATATATATTTTCATCATTAGATTTATCATATCTTGGATTTAACTCTTCTATTTCACAATATTCTTCTATTTCATCTCTTGTACACTCTATAAGAGGCCTTATAAATTTCTCGTCTCTAACTTTTACAATTCCCTTCAATCCTGCAATAGAAGTTCCTCTAATTATATTCATTAAAACAGTTTCTGCATTATCATTTGAATTATGTGCTGTTGCTATTTTATTAGCTCCTACACTATTTGCAACTTCTTCAAAAAAGTTATATCTAATATTTCTCCCAGCTTCTTCTGTTCCTATTTTTAACTTTTTTGCTTCTTCTTCCACTTTTACTTTTTTTACATAACATTCTATTCCTAAATTATTTGCAAACTTTTTTACAAATTCAGTTTCTTCATCAGCTTCTTTTCTTATCATATGATTAATATGTGCAACATATATCTTTATATCTAGTTTTTCTTTCAGATTATATAATACATTTAAAAGTGAAATAGAATCTGGTCCTCCTGATACTCCAATAACTATTCTATCTTTTTTATTAATCATGTTATATTTCTTTATTGTTTCTAATACTTTTCCTTCTAACATTATCTCACCTCTTGACTATTTAATTATACTATCATAAATTGTATGATTTTTCAATAATTGGACATAATATATTACCCAGAGATTAACATCTCTGGGTAATATATTATTCTCGGTATTTTTCGTAATTGGCAAATTTGGTAAAATTACCTAACCATAATAATTCTACAGTTCCTGTAGAACCTGCTCTATGTTTAGCTAAAATTACTTCTGCAATATTTTTCTTTTCTGAATCTTCATTATAATAGTCATCTCTATAAAGAAACATAACTATATCTGCATCTTGCTCAATTGATCCAGACTCACGTAAATCTGATAACATTGGTCTATGATCTGGTCTTTGTTCTGGGGCTCTAGATAACTGAGATAAAGCTATTACTGGAACCTCAATTTCTTTAGCTAAAATTTTTAAAGATCTACTTATTTCTGCAATTTCTTGTTCACGACTAGCTCCTCTTTTTCCACTTCCTTGCACTAATTGTAGATAATCTATAACAACTAATCCTATGTTCTTTTCTAATTTCATTTTTCTACATTTTGCTCTTATTTCCATAATTGAAATACCAGGAGTATCATCTATATATATTTGTGATTCTGATAAAACTCCAGATGCTTCAGCAAGTTTAGCCCAGTCATCATCTTCTAAGGTTCCTGTTCTTACTTTATTACTATCAACCATTGCTTCAGAACATAAAATTCTATTTACCATTTGTTCTTTAGACATTTCAAGGCTGAATATTGCTACTGGAACATTGGCTTTTACTGCAGCATTTGTAGCAATATTTAATGCAAATGCTGATTTTCCCATTGCAGGTCTAGCCGCAACCAAGATTAAATCTGATTTATGCAATCCTGCTGTTTTATAATCCAAATCTGCAAATCCAGTTGGTATTCCAGTGATATGTTGCTTTCTATTATATAATTGTTCTAACTCTGTAAATGTATCTACTAATATATCCTTTATTGTGCTATATCCTTTTTGATTTTTCTTTTGCATTACTTCAAAAATTTTTTTCTCTGAACTATCTATTATATCTTCTACATCTTGTGTTGGATCATATCCTAATGTAATAATATCATTGGCAGTTTTTATTAAATTTCTTAAAATAGATTTTTCTTCAACTATTTTTATATATTGTTCAACATTTGATGTAGTAGGAACGACTTCTGGTAAACCAGCAATATATTCCAATCCTCCTACTGCTTCTAGTTTTCCCATTGCAGACAATTCAGATTTTAAAGTAATAATATCAATAGGCTCATTCCTATTATATAAATTTAATATTGCTGTATAGATTATTCTATTATCTTCTCTATAAAAATCTTCTTCTTTTAATACCTCAATTGCAGCTGAAACAGCATCTTTATCTGTAAGCATACTTCCTATAACAGCTTGCTCTGCCTCTACATCATTTGGTGGTACTTTTCCTAGTTCCATATAAAACCTCCAAATTTTAATTACTAATTACATTTACTCTTAAGGTAGCTACTACTCCCTCAAATAGTTTTATTGGTACATTAAAATCTCCTAAAGTTTTAATTGTTTCTTTTAATTCAATCTTTTTCTTATCTACATCAAATTGATACTGTGATTTTAAATTCTCAGAAATTTCTTTGGCTGTAACTCCTCCAAAAATTTTTCCATTTTCTCCAGCTTTAACTTTTATCTTTAGTATTATACCAGAAATTTTCTTTGCTAATTCTTCAGCTTTTTGTTTTTCTACATCTTTTTTATAATTAGCCGCTTCTTTTTTATTATTTAGTTTATTCATATTTTCAACATTAGCTTCAACAGCTAATTTCTTTGGTAAAAGATAGTTTCTAGCATATCCATCTGAAGCATTTATAACTTCATCCTTTTTTCCAACACCTTTTACATTATCTAGCAAAATAACCTTCATTTCAGTACCTCCTTTAATAATTATGTTTTAAATTTGCTCACTAAAATATTCATTAATTCTATTTATTAGCTCTTGCTTTACCTCTAAGATATCCATTCCTTCTACTTGTGCTCCTGCTAAGGTAATATGGCCTCCACCACCTAATTTTTCTAAAATTACTTGCACATTAATATCTCCTATAGAACGTCCACTAATACAAATTTTATCTCCTAATTTTCCTATAACAAATGAAGCTGTTATATTACTTATAGTAAGTAGTTCATCTGCTGCTTTAGCACATACTACATTTGAATCTTTATCCTCTTCTTCATAAAGTGAAATGGCTATTGTATCATAAACTAATTCAGCTTTTCCAATTATATTAGAAATTTTATTATATGTATCAAAATCACTTTGGAACCATTTTTTTACTTTTATTATATCTACTCCACATTTACGAAGATATGCTGCTGCTTCAAATGTTCTAACACCAGTTTTAAATGTAAATGTTTTTGTATCCATCATTATACCTGCATATAAAGCTTCTGCTTCTAAGCTTGTAAGAGTTGGTTCACATTGTGCATATTCAACAAGCTCTGTAACTAGTTCAGATGCAGATGATGCATAAACCTCATGGAATGTAAGGGTTGCATTCTCAATATAATCTGGACTTCTTCTATGGTGGTCTACTACTACTATTTTAGGTGCTTTATTTAGTACTTCTAAAGATTCAACATAATTTTTCTTATTAGTATCAACAACAACTAATAATGTATCATCATCTATCTCTGATATTGATTTTTGAGGCTCTAATATTAATCCTTCATATTCTTCATTTTCTTTTAATTCTTCTAAAAATGTAGTTAAATTATCTCCTTTATTATTAAGAACAATATATGCATCTTTTCCTAAAGTTTTAGCAATTCTATATATTCCCATGCTTGCTCCTATACAATCCATATCTGGATTTGTATGCCCCATTATTAATACTTTACTAGATTCTAAAATTAATCCTTCTAGTGCGTGAGATATAATTCTTGCTTTAACCTTTGTTCTTTTCTCAAGTTCTTGTGTTCTTCCTCCAAAGAAAGTATATTTATCGCCTTCGTGTATTACTGCTTGGTCTCCACCTCTACCTAAAACAATATCTAGTGCTGCTTGTGCTGTTTTATATTTTTCTAAATTTGTTTCTCCTTCATTAGATAAAGCAATACTAAATGTAAATTGCATTTTATCAGATGGTTGTAATTCTTTTATAGTATCTAATATATCAAATTTTCTTTCTTCAATTTCTTTTATATATTGTTTTTCAAATATACATACAAAAGTATCTCTTTCTGCTTTTAATATTAATCCTTTAAATTCAGATGCCCATTCATAAAGTTTTTTCTCTATTTCTGCCATTAGTTGTGGTTTTGAATCATCTGGTATTCTTTGTATAATTTCTTCATAATTGTCTATCATAATAATACCAATATACATATCTTTATTATCAAATAATGATTCTAATTCAACTAATTTTGTTTCATCAACAAAATAAATAGTAATAACATATTCATCTTTTAGTGGCATGTAATCACCGTATAATTTATATGTTTTTTTATCTATTTTTATTTCATCATATATTTTTTCTTTTTTATCATTATTTTTAATTTCTAATTTAACATCATCTAATATTTTTGTTAAATAATTATTTATATCAATATTTGCAAATTCTTGGTTGAATTTTGTATTTCTAAATATTAAATTACCATTTGTTTCTGCTATTACCAATGGAAATGGTGAATTTACTAATGCTATTTTAGCAACTTTGTCAAGGCTAAATGTTAAATTTTTTATATGTTCTGTTAATTCCTCTTCTCTTTTATTATTTGTCCAATATGCATATACTAAAAGTAATATATATACAATAATAGATGGTATAATAAAATAAGGATTATATATACATATAACCACTAATAATAATGCTATGATTGCTAAATAAATTTTTGTTTTTGAAACTATTTTTTGTAAAACTTTTTTATTATGGTTCATAAAAAAACCTCCTAAAACAGTATTTATTTTACTATTATTAGGAAGTTTTGTCAAGTTTACGTAATTTCAGATTTTCATCTATTCTTACGATTTATTAAGTATTTAAACTTATTTTATTCTTCTTCTTTTTCTTCATTTTTTTCAGTATTAATATGAATATTTTTATATGCTGCCATACCAGTTCCCGCTGGAATTAATTTTCCTATAATAACATTTTCTTTTAGTCCTATTAATTCATCTACTTTACCTTTTACAGCAGCTTCTGTAAGAACTCTTGTTGTTTCTTGGAATGATGCAGCAGATAAGAAGCTTTCTGTTGCAAGTGATGCTTTAGTAATTCCAAGTAATACTCTTTTATAAGTAGCTGGTCTTTTGCCTTCTGCTATTGCTTTTTCATTTTCATCTTCAACATCATATATATCTACTAATGAACCTGCAAATAATGGTGTATCTCCATTATCTTCTACTCTTACTTTTTTAAGCATTTGTCTTGCAATTACTTCAACGTGTTTGTCATTAATATCAACACCTTGGTTTCTATATACTTTTTGAACTTCTTGTACAAGATATAGATAAACTCCATCAGCTCCATTAATTGCCAATATTTCATTAGGATTTATAGAACCTTCTGTAATAGGAGCACCTGCTTTAATTTCGTCTCCATCTCTTACACGAAGTTTAGAACCAAATGGTATTGTATATGTTTTGCTATCATCTTTTCCTGTTACAACTACTTCTTTTCTTGTTTTGTCATCTGAAATGCTTATTTTACCATCTATTTCAGAAATTATAGCTAATCCCTTTGGTTTTCTAGCTTCAAATAACTCTTCAACCCTAGGAAGACCTTGTGTAATATCTGCAACACCTGCAACACCACCAGAGTGAATAGTTCTCATTGTTAGCTGTGTACCAGGCTCACCAATTGATTGTGCAGCTATAATACCAACAGATTCTCCTATATTTACTTCTTCGCGAGTTGCCAATCCCATTCCATAACATTTACTACATACTCCATGTTTTGTTCTACACTCTAATACAGAACGAACTTTTACACTTGTAATACCTGCAGCAACAATTTTATCTGCAATACTTTCTGTAATTAATGTGTTAGTATCCACAATTAATTCATCTGTTTCTGGATGATATACGTTTTCTAGTGGATATCTTCCAAGCAATCTTTCTTCCATTTTTTCTACTACTTGGTTTCCATCCTTAATATCTGATACTTCAATACCTTTAGTTGTTCCGCAATCATGTTCTCTAACAATAATATCTTGTGATACATCAACAAGTCTTCTTGTTAAATATCCAGAGTCTGCAGTTCTTAAAGCTGTATCTGCTAGACCTTTTCTAGCGCCATGTGCTGAAATGAAGTATTCTAGTGGATCTAGTCCCTCTCTAAATGATGAAGTAATTGGTATTTCTACAGTTTTACCTGTTGTAGATGCCATAAGTCCACGCATACCTGCAATTTGTCTTAATTGGTTTAAATTACCTCTGGCTCCAGATTCAGACATCATATATACAGGGTTCATTTTTTCAAAATTATCTTTCATTGCATCTGTAACTTTATCTGTTGCTTCTTCCCAAATCTTAATTACAGAATTATATCTTTCATTATCTGTTATTAAACCACGTCTGTATTGTTTTGTAACATTATCAACTTGTGCTTGTGCATCAGCTAATATTTGTTTCTTAGCTGGTGGTACTTTAACATCATCTACAGATACTGTAATACCTGCTGTTGTAGAATATTTGTATCCTGTTGCTTTTATATAGTCTAAAAGCTCTGCAGTTTTGCTCAAACCATGTTTGTTAATACATTTTGCAATAATTTTACCAAGGTTTTTCTTCATAACTGTAAAGTTTAATTCTGGTTCAAATAAATTTTCTGGATTAGATCTATCAACAAAGCCAAGATCTTGTGGTATTCCTTCGTTATATATTAATCTTCCTACAGTGGTTTTTACAAATTTGCTCTTAATTTCTCCATTTACTTCTTTAGAAATTTTAACATTAATCATTGCATGCATTCCTAAATCGTTGTTAACATTTGCAATAATAGCTTCTTCTGGAGATGAATAATATCCTCCTTCACCAGGTTCACCTTCCACTTCCATTGTTAAGTAATATGCTCCAAGAATCATATCTTGTGTAGGAACTGTTACTGGTTTACCATCTTGTGGTTTTAATAGGTTATTTACAGAAAGCATTAAATATCTTGCTTCTGATTGTGCCTCTGGTGATAATGGTAAATGTATAGCCATTTGATCTCCATCGAAGTCAGCATTGAAAGCTGTACAAACTAATGGATGTAATTTAATTGCTCTACCTTCAACTAGGACTGGTTCAAATGCTTGTATACCAAGTCTATGAAGTGTAGGAGCACGGTTTAACATTACTGGATGATCTTTTATAACATCTTCTAATATATCCCATACTTCTGGACGTAATCTTTCTACCATTCTTTTTGCATTTTTAATGTTATGAGCAATTCCACGTCCAACTAATTCTTTCATAACA
>CAJFUM010000107.1 GCA_904420285.1 uncultured Clostridia bacterium
ACATAGTCCATATAGTCCGAAAAATAAAGCCTCTATTGCTTGAAAAATAGGGCTTTATTGATAACACTCGTACTATGAAACAAAATATTCTACGTTGTTTCCGTAGGAAAAACTCTTTGAATTCAGAATATAGCTGTCCAGCAAGTGTCTTGTTATGTGCTAAAACAAGAGTTGGTTATTTACTCATTATTTAGAAAATTTATAACTAAATCAATAATTATTTCCTTTTCTTTTGGATTAGATTCTGCTATAAGTAATGTTAATGCTGTTAATGTATTATTATCAATTATTTGTTGTCCATTTTTATATAAAATTCCATAAAAGTTTAGAAAATAAATAAACAATGTTGCTGCAATTCTTTTATTGCCATCTGCAAATACATGGTTTTTTACTATTAAGTATAAGAAATTTGCTCCCTTTTCTTCAATGCTGTTATAAATATCTTGTCCTGCAAAACTTTGATATATATTTCCTATTATTGATTCTAAGCCCTTATCTCTTTCAACTGCGAATAAAGAACTTTCTTCATTAAATCTCAGTTTATTTATAATATTTATGCAATCTTCATACTTTATTTTTCTTTCATCAATATTTCCTTCGATTTTTCTTAATGTTTTATGGTCATAATCATCTAATAAATCAAGTGCTTTTGAATATTCGCCAATTACTTTTAATATTTCTTTTGCATCATTTCCTTCTAATCTTTCATCTATTCTATTTGCTATATCTATCAGCTTTATTGTTTTTTCTAAATATTCTAATCTTTTTTGGTTTACTGCATATCCTTTTAACATATAATCTTTTAATACTTTAGTTGCCCATTTTCTGAATAAGATACCATTTTTACTATTTACTCTATATCCAACCGAAATAATCATATCAAGATTATAGTATTGAACTTTATATTTTTTTCCATCTTCTGCAGTATGCTCAAAAAATGAGCATACTGTGTTCTCATCTAATTCTTCATCTTTATAAATATTTTGAATATGCCTTGTAATTGTTCTTCTATCTTTATCAAACAGTTCTGCCATTTGTTTTTGTGTAAGCCAAACTGTTTCATCTTTTAAATTAACCTCTAACTTTACTCCTTGGTTTTCAAATAAAATAATTTCATTCTTTTTTTCTTCCATAAAACACATCCTTTGAGTTTATTTTTCTTTTAATTCTTTAGCAAATTTTCCATTAAAATCGCCCAGTGTCATCTCTCTTAATCTTCTATCTATTATGGTGTCTATAATTTATATATTCACTTTATCAAATTGTGTATTAAACAATAAGGTACTACTTCGTTTTTTAAAGTGTTTGAAAGTATATCAACACCATCTTTAGAAGTATACCATTTAAATTCTTCAATTTCTTCAGAAGTAGTAAGTTCTCCTTGTAATTCTCCATTATATTTAAATACAATAGGAGCTTAATAAGTTGATCTTTTTATTGGTTTATCAATTAATAACATGTTATTTTGAAAAAACATTGTACCTACTACTTTCATATCATGTAACTCCTCTCATTTTTTATTTTTTTGTTCTTCATAAATTTACTGTTATTATACCATAATAAAGAAAAATATTCTATAAAAATACTCACAACATAATATGTTGTGAGTATTTAACAGAAAGTTATTTACTGTTTTGCTTTTTCCTTTATTTCTCCTCCATTTCGGACAATTCTTTTTTCCAGTTGTTGATTAAATATTTAACTATAGTTTTTATAATATCATAAAGTTGATAAAACCAGTTAAATAATATTACAAAGAAGATACCTCCCGGGATAGCTAGAACTAGGCAAGCAGTAAAATATTCAACTCCCGATTGTACTGCTATTAAAGGTAATACAATTGTCCCTACAATAAAAGATAAAACATTTGGAAATTCTCTCTTGATGATCCTTACAATTAATTTGAATATTGCTTTCCGTTTCATTTTGCATTCTCCTTATAGAATTTAATTTTTTAGTATCAAATATTGATACTAAGATCCAAATAATACTGCCTATACAGTTCTAATTATAACACCTCTTTTTCGGCCATGTCAATTATCATAACTAGCAAGCAAATCCAATTCTATTCTTTTTTTCTTCATGCTTATTATTATCTTCTAGTTTATTTAAAACGTTTTCTATATCACATTTTTTTATAGTATTAATATTCTCATTTTGTTTAATAACTCTATCTGCTTGCTCAAATTTTATTTTTTCAAACAAATTTCTAACACATCTTGCATTAGAGAAATTTTCTTTTTTTCTCTCTTTATTAAAATATGAGATTAAAATAGGTTTTAGATTATTAGATAATCTATATTTTTCTTCTTTAGCTATATTTTTAAATATTTGATATAATTCGTCTGATGAATAATCTGGAAATTCAATTTTAAATTGTATTCTACTTTCAAAGCCAGGATTTACTTTTAGCATTTGATTCATTTCTTTTGTATACCCAGCAAGTATAACACATAAAGAATCTCTTTTATCTTCCATTTCTTTAATTAATGTAGCAATACATTCTGCTCCAAAATCTCTTCCACCTTCATCTTCTATATATGATGCTATAGAATATGCTTCATCAATAAAAAGTACACCACCATTTGCTTTCTCAATCATTTCTTTTGTTTGAGGTGCTGTATGCCCTACATATTTTCCTATTAAATCCGCTCTTTGTGCTTCTACAAAATTACAATTAGAAGATAATATATTCATTTCTGAAAATATTTTACCTACAATTCTAGCAACTGTTGTTTTTCCTGTTCCGAGGATTTCCTAAAAAACACATATGAAGCATTGGCATTTTATCTCGCTTTTTATTTACTTTAATATAGTTTAATATTTGGTTTATCTGTTTTTTTACTGCTTGCATTCCAACCATTTTATCTAATTCTTCTAAAGAGTTATTATTTTGTTTTACTTTTTTTTCATGTAATATGCCTAATTTTTTATTTGCTACTTCATCTGTGATAACACAAATATTTTCAGATTTACATTTCACAATTATATTAAGTAATTCATTCCTTACCTTCCAAAAAGGGTTTTCGGCTAATTTATTTACCATTTCTGTAGAATTAGATAGTTTAATATTATTTCTTTTTAGCACTTTATCTATATAATCAATTTTGTTTTCTCTAGAGATTTTTTCTATTTCCATTGTCCAAATAATATCTTCTCCCATTGTTGCGTTTATTAGCCCTTCAACTCTATCTTCATCAACTAAAATAAAAATTTTTTCTTTACAATTTTCCAATATATCTTTTATTTCTGCTCTCATAAAGCTAATACTATAATCCATTCTTTTAGTATCTATAATAATTAATTTTTCATTATATTCTTCTAATTTTATTTTTCCTGTTCGTTTATTTTTCTTCATATCTTCTCTTTCAATGTATTTATATCCACCATCTAGAATATTATTTACTTTTAGAAGTTCCCAAATTATTTCTACCAATTTATCAGCAGAATTGTATTCAGAACGATTTCTAATCAATACATTATATGTTCCAAAATTAATTTTCTTATTCTCTCTCATTTTAATATATGAACAATAATCTTCTAATACACTAAAATCTTTTAATCCATATATTTCTTTTGCTTTTTTTAATATTATTTCTGTAGATACATTTACTACCATAATAAAACCTCCATTTATTTTCAGAATAAAAAATTATAATAATTATATTATAATATTTACACAATTTTTTTCAATTGTACTGGTCATATAATGCATATATAAAAAAATAAGAACTGATTTTTTAATTTCAGTTCTTATTATAATCATGAATTATATAATATAATTGGAATACTAGTATTTATGTTATTATATATTTTTTGTGCAACTGAATATGGTAGATTTATACAACCATGTGATCCATTCGTTAAATATATATTTCCTCCAAACTTAGATCTCCAAGTTGCATCATGTAATCCAATTCCACCATTAAATGGCATCCAATAATTCACGAAAGAAGAATATTTACTTCCATCACCATTATATCCTTCTAAAAACGTATTAGTGGTTTTATATGTTAAATAATAAATTCCTACTGGTGTTGCATATCCACCTGCTACGCTTCCACTAACAAACGGAGATTCTACAATACATTTTCCATTTACATACATCCAAATATGCTGTCTATTTAAATCTAGTTCTACATATGTGTTTATATTTAGATAATCTGGAAGTTGATTATATATAGGATCAAATTTTGCATCTTTTTTAGAAGATAATTGTTCCTTAATCCTGTCAATTTCTTTTTCTTTGTTAATTGTTGCATATTTCTTTTTTCCAAAAGAGATATTTATAACTCCAATTCCAGTAGCTCTAAATTTAGTTGAAGTAAGTGAATATTTAGATTTTTTAGCTAATAAATCAACGAATTTTGTTACATTTTTATCTATATCTATTCCATAATATCCATCATCAGATTGATATATCCAATCTTTCATTGTATTTGAATCTAGTGTTAGAGTGCTTCCATCATATAGATTGTATTTTATTGTAGTTGATAGAATTTCATTTATATTCTCTTTCTGTTCTATTAGTTTTTTATCTGTAGATAATATTTTTGGATTCATATTTGTAATTTCTTTAAAATCTATTACTGTTTTTCCTGCTTTTAAAGACTTTATCATAAAATCACAAGCTTCATCCAAATTAATTTCATTTCCATAAACTTCAGGTTTAATATATAATCTATTATTTTTGTCTAATTCTAAAGTAGCATTTTGAGTTTTTCTTATATTATTTTCTCTAAAAATAGATAACGATTGTAAATATTCTTTTACTTTATCTTCATTTACTGTAAATAAATCTTGCAAATCGTAATTTGTTTCTTTTCCCGTATTTTCCGATTGTTTTTTCATAACTTCTTCTAGTGAATCTAGATTATTTATCTTTATCTCAAAATGTGCACCTAGACATGTATATTCTTTATTATCTGCAAATAGTAAAGTGATTTGTGAATTATTCATAACTCTTTCTAATTTGTTTTTCGCACCATCTATACTATAGAAGGAACATTCAACACCATTGATATATGTATTATAGCTAAAAACATCTTTAGCAAAAAAAGCTAATAGGAAAACAAGCAAAAAAATAAAAATAACACATATAAATACTACAATATTTAAAATTTTACCTACCCGTTGTCTTGTCATATATTACCCTCCTTCTATAATTTTCGTATTATATTATAACATAAAAATAAAAAAAATAAATACTAATGTCGAATTTTATAAACATTTCCTATCCACTTTCATATTATGTGAATAGAGGTGAATTTTATGATTTTTAATACTATTCTGCTTGCTCTATCTTCTAGTATAGATTCACTTGGAGTAGGAATTACATATGGAGTTAAAAAAACTAAAATATCTATTGTTGGGATTATGATTTTATTTTTACTAAGTATAATAATTACTAATATTTCTATTCTATTAGGAAATCTTCTAAACCAGTTGTTAAATCCTAAAGCAAGTATATATGTAGGCTCACTTTTATTAATAGGTATGGGAATTTTTATTATTTATGAAGCTCTTTTCCCCAAAAAGCATAAAAAGAAAAAAAGGAAAGAATATAATTTATTTATAAAATATTTGGGAATAACTATAAATATAATTAAAGACCCAATAAATTCAGATATGGATAAATCAAATAAAATTGATTTTAAAGAAGCAATGTTTTTGGGTTTTGCACTCTCTTTAGATGCTGTATGTATTGGCTTTGGTGGAAGTATTATTGGAATAAATTCTTTTATTTTCCCTCTACTGATAAGTATTTTCCAGATTTTATTTTTATGTATTGGAAGTAAAATAGGCAGAATAATAAATAATTTTTCAAATGTTCCTCAAAATTTATGGAATATTATTTCTGGCTTGTTACTTATTTTTATTGGAATATTAAAAATTTTTTAAAATAAATCTTCATATTAACTAAAAAATGTTGTTAGTATTTTATTTTTTAAACACCAACAACATTTTTCATTTTAAAATATATCCTTGTCCACGTTTTGTTTCAATAATATCACTTAATCCTAATTCTTCTAATTTATTTCTTAATCTTTTTATATTTACAGTTAGAGTATTATCGTCTATAAAACTTTCACTATCCCAAAGATAATCCATAATATCATCTCTTGGTATAATTTGTCCTTTTTTCATTACTAAATAGTGTAGAATTTTTAATTCATTTTTAGTTAATTCAATTTTTATATCATCTTTTTCTATTAAACTTTTAGAAATATTTAGCACAAATTTTTTGCAATCTATTTTAGTTTGATTAGAATCTACATTTTTACTTCTTCGTAAAAGGCTGTTTATTTTAGCTAATAATATTTGTATATTATATGGTTTGGTTACATATTGATCTGCTCCATAATTTAAGCTTATTAATTCATCTAACTCATTATCTCTACTTGTTACAATTATTATTGGAACATCAGATACTTTTCTTAATTCTTTACAAATATATTCTCCATCAATAATTGGTAAATTTATATCTAATAATACTAAATCAGCATTTGAATTTAAAATATCTTCTATGCAATTATCAAATTTTTCTAATACTATTACATCAAAGCCATTTCTGTCTAAAAAAATCTTTAATTCATTTCTTAATTTTTCATCATCTTCTACAATTAATATTTTATCCATGTAAAACCTCTAGTACATAATTTGAGTTAGAAATATGAATATCGAAAGCAATGCTTCCGATAATATATTTTTAATAGTAAATCTGTAAGCCGGGTTCTGTCTAGAATAGTCATCTATCTAGTACATATATTACTATATGTCTCTTGCCACCAAATTTAGAAGACTGACGAGCAGCCATTAACCTTCTAGTCTCGGTGTTGCTCCAGATGGGGTTTACACTGCCTAATATGTCACCATATTAGCGGTGAGCTCTTACCTCGCCTTTTCACCCTTACCATTAAATGGCGGTTATTTTCTGTTGCACTTTCCTTAAGGTTGCCCTCACTGGACGTTATCCAGCATCATTGCTCTATGGAGCCCGGACTTTCC
>CAJFUM010000108.1 GCA_904420285.1 uncultured Clostridia bacterium
ATAAATTGGAGGTTGATTTTAATTGGGTATAGAAAAACATTTAAGTATTACTGGAACATCAAATGTTTCATGGAAAGATGCTGTAGTACAAGCTGTATCTGAAGCATCAAAAACAATAGATTATTTATCTGGAGTTAGAGTATTAGATCAAAGAGCAAAAATAGATGGACATAAATTGATTCAATACTATGTTGACTTAGATTTATCTTTTATAATCGATAGAGATAGAAAATAGATAATCTTTAAAAATTAAGATTGGAGGATATTTTATGAAAAGTATAGAAACTAAGCAAGAATATTTAGATTATGTAGACAAAAAATCTCCTAATTCACCTATATTAAGAAACTGTTTTAATGCTTTTTGGGTTGGAGGATTAATTTGTAGTATTGGGCAACTAATTTTTGATTTTTGCCAATATAAAGGATTGGATGATACAATGAGTTCAACTGTTGTTTCTATTATACTTATAGGTATTGCTGCATTATTAACAGCATTAAACATTTTTAATAAAATAGGAAAATTTGCAGGTGCTGGCTCTCTTGTTCCTATAACAGGATTTGCTAACTCTATTGTTTCTCCTGCAATTGAATATAAATCTGAAGGATATGTAATGGGTGTTGGTGGAAAAATGTTTACTGTTGCAGGACCAGTACTAGTCTTTGGTATTTCCACATCAGTCATTGTTGGAATAATTACTTTATTCTTTATTTAAAATTTTTAAAAAAAGGAATGGTTATATGAGAAAACTTGGAAATCAAACTATATTATTAGAAAATCCCCCATATATATTAGAAACTTCATCTATTGTTGGTCCTAAAGAAGCACAAGGGCCTTTAGCTAAATATTTTGATCAATGTTTAGAAGATGAATTTTGGGGAGAAAAAACTTGGGAAAAGGCTGAAAGTAAAATAATTAAAGAAAATGTAAATGCAGTTATAGCAAAATCTGGTATACCAAGTACTGAAATTGATTATTGCTTTGCTGGTGATTTATTAAATCAATGTATTTCTTCTAGCTTTGGGCTTAGAGAAATAAATATACCTTTTTTTGGAATATTTGGTGCTTGCTCAACATTTGTAGAAGGTATGTGTTTAGGTAGTATATTTGTAGATAGTGGGGCTGCCAAAAATGTACTTTGTGCAACTTCTAGCCATTTTTGTAGTGCTGAAAAACAATTTAGATTTCCTTTAGAATTAGGAAATCAAAGACCACAATCTAGCCAATGGACTGTTACAGGTTCTGGTGCAGCAATATTATCTAATACAAATTTAGGAAAAAATTGTCCTCAAATTACTTATGTAACTCCTGGAAAAATTGTAGATATGGGTGTAAAAGATGGAAATAACATGGGAGCCGCAATGGCACCAGCAGCACTAGATACACTTATTACTCATTTTAAAGATACTGGAAGAAAACCTAGTTATTATGATGCCATAATAACTGGAGATTTAGGTTATATAGGTAAAGAAATATTACAAGAAATGGCTGAAACTAAAGGATATAACATTAAAAGTAATTATGATGATTGTGGAGTTTTGATGTTTGATAAAGATGCACAAGATACACATGCTGGTGGAAGTGGTTGTGCTTGTATTGGTACAGTATTTTCTGGCTATTTTTACAGACAACTTAAAGAGCGTAAAATTAACAGAATTTTACTAATGGCTACTGGTGCTTTAATGAATTCTACTAGTTCGCAACAAGGTGAATCTATACCAGGAATAGCTCATGCAGTTGCTATAGAAAATATAACTAATAAATAGAAAAATATTAAAAATCAAAATAATTTGATTAACTACTAAAAGAGGAGGTTATTATGGATTTTTTGCAAAGCATTGATTGGATGTTATTACTCCGTTGTTTCATTGTAGGTGGATTAATTTGTATAGTAGGACAAATATTAATAGATAAAACTAAATTAACTTCAGCTAGAATTTTAGTAATATTTGTTACTACAGGAGTAATACTTGGAGCAGTTGGAATTTATAAATATGTAATAGATTTTGCAGGTTGTGGTGCAACAGTTCCTTTATTAGGGTTTGGTGCTAACCTTGCTAAAGGTGCTATTACAGAAGCTCAAACTTCTGGTTTACTTGGAGCTTTTATAGGTGGTGTAAAAGCGTCTGCAGGTGGTATTGCAGCAGCTATATTCTTTGGATATATTGCATCACTTCTAGCTAAACCTAAAATAAAAAAGCAATAATTTCTTTTGCATAAAAAATATACTTCTAAATGAAGTATATTTTTTGCTTATTTTTAATTTATATTATCTTTTTTCAAAGGCTAATACTTAAATAATTATGCTTTTTTTGCAAGTTCTGCAACTTCTGTAAAAGCTTTTGGATCAGTAACTGCAAGTTCTGCTAACATTTTTCTATTAATTACTATATTAGCTTTTTTTAGTCCTGCAATCAATTTACTATATGTTAATCCATTCATTCTTGCTGCAGCATTAATTCTAGCTATCCATAATTTTCTAAAATTACTTTTTTTATCTTTTCTTCCTACATATGCATACATTCCAGATTTCATAACAGCTTGTTTTGCCATTCTAAATCTATAATGTTTTGCACCATAATATCCTTTTGCTCTTTTTAATACTTTTTTATGTTTTTTACGTGTAATTCTTGCTGTTTTTACTCTTGCCATTTATATTCACCTTCCTTATTCTTACTTCATTCTTAGTTACCATATGGTAATAATTTTTTAATTCCTGCTTCACATGTTTTATCTGCATAAGCGTCTTGCACTTTACCTCTAGATTTCATTCTTGAAGTTTTATTTGCTAAAAGATGTCTTCTATTTGATTTAGTTCTTTTTACTTTTCCTGTAGCAGTATATGAATATCTTTTTTTTGCTGCTTTATTTGTTTTTAATTTTGGCATATTCTTTCCTCCTTGTTAGTTTTAAATTTATATAAAATATATTTTTAAATATATTTATTTACTTTATGCTTTTTTAGCTAATATAATAAACATATTCTTTCCTTCTAATACAGCCTTTTTTTCTGGGCTTGCAATATCAGCTAAAGCTTCTATAAACTTATTTAAATTATCTTCACCTAATTTAGTATAATTTAATTCTCTTCCTCTAAATCTAACTGTAATTTTTACTTTATTACCATCTTCAATAAATTTTCTAGCATTTTTTACTTTGAACTCGAAATCATGTTGCTCAATATTAGGTGTAATTCTTATTTCTTTTACTTCTAAAACTTTTTGCTTTTTCTTAGCTTCTTTCTCTCTTTTAGCTTGCTCAAATTTATATTTTCCATAATTCATTATTTTGCAAACTGGTGGCTGTGCATTTGGTGCAACTAACACCAAGTCTAATTTTTTCTCGTAAGCTAAATCTAAAGCATCATTTAATTTAACTACTCCTTTTTTTTCTCCCTGTTCGTCAATAAGTTGTACTTCTCTTGCTCTAATTTGTCCATTAATTGGTAACTCTTGTTTTATATAAAACACCTCCAAAATATATACATAAAAAAATTGATTTGTAAAGACAAATCAACCCACTAAATTATATTATAACCAAAAATAAAAGTTATATTAAATTACTTAATCTAACCTTTTGCCTTAAGCTAAGGTGAGAAGTGGATTGCTTCTTCTTTATCTAACTATTATAGTTTACTACATTTGATGCTTGTTTGTCAAGCTATTTTAACAAATTTTAGAAAAAATGTGAGAGCATATTTCATCTCTCACATTTTTTTCTAAGCTATTATTTTAAATTTTTAATTACAAGACCATTTATAGCGTTTGTAACACTAGTGAATGCTATAGTAACTTCATTATTAGATCCTGTTGTAATTGTAGCATTAGTTCCACCTAAACCGAATGATGCTAAGAATGCTTTTACATCTGCAAGATTATCTTCATTTACATTAAGTAATTTTAATAATTCTTCATCTGTTATATCAACAGATACATTTGATAATGCTACTGGTGCTTCTGTAGCTGATAAAGCATTTATTGTTGAACTTTCACCTTTTGCTAATGTTACTGTTACATTTTTATCACCTGTTAAAGGTTGAGATTTAATATCTACATCTCCTGCATTTACTTCTACTGTTAATTCTGCATTTACATTAGCTGTATCTGATTTTACTGTAACTTTTCCACCATTTGATTTAATTACTATACTTCCAGATTGAACTGAAGTATGATCTGGTAATCCGACAAAGTCTATTGTCAACTTAGTACCTTTTTTGTTTTCAAATACTAAGTTATTTACTTCTTCATTAACTGTTACAGTTAATTTATTAGTACCTGCAGCAATTTCAGTTTCTTTCTCAGTAGTTACTTTTGCACCATTTATAATTACTGTAGAATTTGCAGTAACTGTAAATGTTTTTTCACCTACAACTTCTACACCATCTGTTAATGTGATTTTTTCTGCATTAACATCTTCTACTGTAAATATAGAGTTAGTTCCTCTTAATATAACTTCTTTTACTTGTGGTGTTGTTATAATCTTATTAAAGTCATTGCTTTCTATTTCTAGTGTTATTTTTTCTAATCCACTTAATGAAGATAGGTTTCTACTTGCATCTGAAGCAGATGCTCCTCCATCTAGTTTTAAGATTATTTTTTCATTTTCTATAGTAACAACATCACCTGCTTTTAATACATTAATTATTTTCATTGCATTTGCAAGTTTTGTGCTATTATAGTCTGATAAATCAATTGTTTTTTCTTCCATTACAATTGTATCAGCATCTACTGAAAATACTTTTCCAGCTTCTTTAGCATCTTCTTGTTTTCCAACTATAGTTAATGATTTTAATTCAGGTATTGTACGAACTACATCTGAATAATCAGATTCAACTTCTTTGCCATCTATAACAGCAACTAATTTGAATACATATGGTGAATTACTTTCTAATCCATCTATAACTATTTTTCCATCTTTTAATTCTACATCTTTTGTAGATTTGAAGATATATTCAGCTTCTTCTGGACTTCCACTTTCATTTACATCATATATATTTACTTTATATGTAGCTGTTTTTCCATTTATGCTAATTCCAGTAGCATTTAATGTAACTTCATTTTCTAATGTTTCTGCAGGACTTATTGAAGGTGTTCCTACTATGTAGAATTGTTCTGAAACAGTTTCATCAGATGCAATTGATGCTAATTGATTTTTTATTGGATTTAACATAACTTTTGCAACATATATTTTATTTACTTCTATATGACTTGTAACTTCTACTTCGTTTTTATCAGAAGCTACAGCTGGAGATACTGTATAACTTAATACTTCTTCTCCTTTTTCATTTATAGTATATAATTTTATTGTATAATCTTTGAAGCTATCTTTATTATTAGAATTTGCCCATTTTAACATTATTTTATTATCTTCATTTACGAATTTTAAATCTGTAACTGTTGCCAATTTTGCAACTTTTACTTCTGCAGATTCTGTAATTTCAGATGCTTCTTCTGAATCAGATGCTGGTACATATACAGCTATTTTATATGTTCCTACTGTAGCCATTTCAGCTTTAAAGTCAACTGTTATTGTTGTTCCAGAATCGTTTTTAGCTGTTTTTTCAGCTACTGCTTTTCCATCTTTATATAGTATTGCTATATAATCTTTATCTTGTATTCCTTCCCAAGAAAATTCAGCTTTTTTATCAACTTCTACTTCTGCTAAATCTGGAGCTGTAATTTTTTCAACTTTTTCAGCTTTTGTAACATCTTCACTATCTGATGTTATAACAACTGATTTCATTTCAGATTTGCTTCCATAAGCATTTTCTAATACATAATATACTTTATATGCTTTGTTTGTTTCTAATTCATTTGAAACATTTGCATCAGAAATACTGTTATTCTTTACATCAATAGTTTTTACTAAATCTTCTTCATTTGGATCTCCAGCATCTGATTTTACAACTGTATAATAAACTTTAGTAATTCCACTTTCACCACAAACATCTAAAGATAATGTAGCAGCTTTTGTACTTGTACGACTTGTTCTTACATTTGTAGCATTAGGAATTATTGTATTTTTTTCAGCTGTAGCTGTAGCAACAACTTCTTCTCCGTCTAATAATTTAACTTCCACACTACCATCTGCTAAAGAATTTAAATCAACTTCTTTTTCTACATAATTTGTATGTGCTGGTATTTTTACAGTATCTTCTACATCTTCTGTTGCTCCATCACTATCTGAAACTTTTACATCTAATGTTTTTTCCTTATCCATAGTTGATTGTAATTTTATTTTTAATTTTGTAGCAGCTTTATTTTCTGTATTTACATATCCATTATCATTAACAGATACTGTATATATAGAATCAATTTCTGGTTCTTCTGCAGGTGGAACTTCTTTTACAACTGTAGCTTTTCCTAATACAAATTGTTGTACTCTTAATGCATCAAGTGTAGATATTTCACCATTAACATCTAAATCTGAAACTAATTTTTCAATTGAATCTGCATTTTCATTTAATGCTAATTCTTGTATTTTTAAAGCATCTCTTGTAGATACTTCACCTGTTTTATTAGCATCTCCATATATTACTACAGTATATTCAACTCCATTAGCTTTAAATGTCTCACCTGTTTTCATTACATAATTTTCGTCTGTTACTGCATTTCCGTTTACTAATTCAATATTTCCAAATTCTTTTTTTACATCTTTTACAGTTACCTTTAAATCTGAGTTTTCAAACACATATGGTACAACTGTTTTTCCTGCTATTAATTGTTTATACACTCCAACAGGTTTTACATATTCGTCTACTGTTGAAGCATTTACATTTGCCCCTAGAACACTAGCAGTTAAAATTCCTGCTAGTGCTAGAGATGAAATTATTTTTTTCTTATCCAAAATAATCCGCCTCCTATTATATTTTAAAATTATTTTTTTATTGCTTTGAATACTACTAAAGCTACAGCTGCAATTACAACTACTCCAGCTGTTATTGCTGGTACTAAGCTTCCTGTTTGTGGTAATTTTGTAATAGCATTACCATTTTCATCAACATATTCTCCAGAATTACTTTCATCTTTGCTTCCATTTTCTTCATCTTTGTTGTCATCTGGATTTGCTGGTTCTTGTGGATCTGTTGGATCCTCTGGATCTACTGGTTCTTCTGGATCTGTTGGTTCTTCTGGATCTACTGGAGCTGGATCTGCAATTGTTACATTTAAAGTTGTATTTTTAAATGATTCTTGCACTTCATCTACTCCTAAACCAAATTCTGTATTAGATATAGTGAATGGAATTGCTTCCCCATTTTCTAAAGCTTTGAATTGTAAAGTGATAGTATTTGTTGTATCTCCTGTTATTGAAAGAGCAGATACTCTTACTACACCATCTCTTATAACGTTTGAACCTGTTGTTAAACTAGAACTTGCTGAATTTTCTACATATGAATAATATTTTGTGTCAAATGAGATATCAAATTGTGCTGATTCTACATTGTTGTCTGTAGTTACTGTTAATGTAACTATATCTCCTTTTTTCATTTCTGTTTTGTCTGCAGTGAAATCTGCTGCGTTTACTGATGAAACTAACATCATTAATACTAATGTAACTATTGTTACGATTCCTAAAATTTTTGTTTTCATTTTTATCCTCCTTAAATTTTTTTGAACATTTTTGTTCTATCTTTTGAGGTGAAATTCTATACCTCTCGTGCTTTTAATATAAGCCTTGTCAATCCTCCGGGTATTACAAGTTATTAATGTTACTTCTCTTTTATTATTTGTATCTTGATTTAAACAACTTAAGTCAGTTGGAGAGATTGTTTTTTTCTCATATATTTTATATGTAACTTTAGAGCTTTTTTCTCTATCTATAATATAGAATGTATCTCCTTTTTCCAACTTCTTTAAATTATTAAACAATCCTCGTGCATTATGACCAGTGATACAAAAGTTTCCTCTTTCGTTTAAATCCGGTCCATAAAATTTCGTAACATCTAGATTTAAAGAATATTCAGTAGTTTTATCTAAGATATAATTTTCTACATCAATTTCATCTATTACAAGTTTTCCTAAAACATTATAATTTTCTACTTTTGCAGGCATATTTATATCTACTATTTCATCTACTTCTATTTCATTTGCTATTTCATTAGAAACAATATTCTCTTCTAGGGGTTCTGTTGAACTGGTATTTATTTCATTTGGGGTTTGTTCATTTTTTAGAATTTTTATTATGAAAAATGCAAATACTATTAATAAAAGTAAAAATAATACTACTTTTTTCTTGTTTAGTTTTCCTTCAAACCTACTCCTTGTATGTTTACCACGCAAGCTCTTCTTCTTCACTTACCTTATAGAATTCACCTCCTTTTTAACCTGTTTTAGGTTATCTTGGAATATTTTAATCTATTTTAGGTTAAATGTCAATAACCTAAAACAGATTATTTTAAAATTTTTTTTATAAATATGTTAATATATCCTTTTAGGAGATTTTATGTATAGAAGATTAAAAGAATTAAGAGAAGATCATGATCTTACTCAAGCACAAGTTTCTAGGTATTTAAATATGTCCCAGACTGGTTATTCTAAATATGAAACCGGCGAAAATGATGTACCTACTAAAATTTTAATAGAACTTGCTAAATTTTATAATACATCAATAGATTACTTGCTTGGGTTAACAAATAATATAGAACCATATAATAAGCCAAAACCTAAAGTTAAATAAATTTCAAAAAACATGCAATACATTTTAATATTTTAATATATTGCATGTTTCTTTTTAGTTTTCCTTGACTTTTCCAAATTTTTGTTATAAAATATTATAGCATTATATTGATTATGACCAAACAACAAGCTTCTCCCCGGTGGCTATTGTTATGGTTTCATATATATTTAAAATTTTATTTATGAAATGGAGGATACATAATACCATGAATAATACAACATATAGTATTAAAAAAAGTGAAATTGAAAGAAAATGGTACATAATTGATGCAGCTGATAAACCTCTAGGAAGAGTTGCTACTGAAGCTGCTAGATTATTAAGAGGAAAACATAAACCAACTTATACTCCAAACTTAGATACTGGAGATCATGTAATTATATTAAATGCAAGTAAAGTTGTTTTAACAGGTAAGAAATTAGATCAAAAAATATACAGAAGACATTCTGGATATATTGGTGGAATGAAGGAAACTACTGCAAGAGATTTATTAAATAAAAGTCCTGAAAAAATGATGATGCATGCAGTAAAAGGAATGCTTCCTCATAATAGTTTAGGAAGACAAATGTTAAAGAAATTAAGAGTTTATGCAAATAACGAACATGAAAATGCAGCACAAAAACCAGAAGTATGGAAATTTTAATTTAAAGGAGGATATTTAAAATGCCTAAAGCAAAAACAGACAAAATAGTGTTTTATGGTACAGGAAGAAGAAAAAGTTCTATTGCAAGAGTTAGATTAGTAGAAGGCAAAGGAACAATTACTATAAATGGAAAAAATATTGATGAATATTTAGGAACAGAAACATTAAAAGTTATAGTAAGACAACCACTAACAGCTACAAATACTACAGATAAATATGATGTTATTTGTAAAGTACAAGGTGGTGGATTTACAGGGCAAGCTGGTGCAATTCGTTTAGGTATTGCAAGAGCATTATTAGAAGCAAATAGTGAATATAGACCTGTTCTAAAATCTGCTGGATTCTTAACAAGAGATCCACGTATGAAAGAAAGAAAAAAATACGGACTTAAGAAAGCTAGAAAAGCTCCTCAATTCAGTAAGAGATAATTTAATAAAAAAACATCACTATTCATTAAAAATAGTGGTGTTTTTTTATTGCCTTAATCCTCTTTATTCTATTATATCTACCATTTGACTTTGGTCTAACCCTTCCAAATTATAATATGCATCTGGTATGTTCCCTATTATTACTCCTTCAACAAGTAAAACTTGGTTAGTAATAGTATCATGTATTACATTATATGGAGTTAATATGCTAACATTACATTTTACTTCTAAATATATTCGATGCAAAGTTTGGTTTATTCCTGCTTCTTTAAATTCTGTCCTTAAATCTGTTTCTACATTTCCTTCTGTTAACATTTTTATTTTTATGTCTGGTCCAATTCCAGAAAAGAACTTACTTCCAGTAAAACTACCGCAATTTTAAAGTAAAAGTATTATTCTCCTCTTTTTCTAATTCTTCTTGCATTCGGATTGGTATATCAGATATAACTTCATTTATTGTTATCATATTTACACTTATCATTTTTATATTATTATCTTCATCTTTAATTATATTGCAAAAATCCTCATATCTATAATTTGCCATTACTTTAGTTGCTTCTTCATTAGAAATTTTAGTAGCTATAGATCTAGCCATGTTTTTGCATTGTTCATCTATTATTGGCATTACTGCATTAATAACACTTCTAACTACAATAAATGCAATAATTAGGATTGAGCCTATTTTTATTACTTTTCTAAAATTCTTGCTATTTTTAATTTTATCCAATTTAAAATTAGGAATTTTTATTTTATATCTAGTAAAAATTTTTTCTTCTTTTTTATCCATTAAATCTAGGAATAAATAATTGCTGTCCAATATTTAATTTATTTTCATTTTCTATTCCATTAATCCTTGCAATTTCCTCCACTGTACTTTTGAATCTTTTAGCAATTTTCCACAAAGTATCACCATCTTTTACATAATAAACAACTAAACTGCAAGTATTAATACTTCTATTTTCATCTTCTTTAATATCATCAATTATATTAATCATAGTATTTTTAATTAAAGTAACATTAAATGTAATATCAACTTTAACATCTATACTTCCATCATTTGTAATAACAAAATCTTGCATTGTAATTTCTGCATCAGTTTCAACATTTGCATTTTGGTTAATTCCCATAACATCAACATTAAAATTAAATGGAATTTTTGTTTTTTTAATATCTATATTATTATTTCCTGTATCATAAATATAGCTTAAATTTAGTTCTCCTTCATACAGTATTCTATCATTTAATATTGTTTGTTTGGTTATATCTATATTTACATTAACATCATAAATCTTATTAGCTCCAATCTCTGGAACATTTTGTTTTTCTCTAATATTGCACACACTTTGAGTGTTTTCAACTCTTTGCAAAATTTGTACTTGCTTTTGAGTAAATATAATATTTGATATTGGACTATATAAATCTTGTATAATATTTATATCTTGATTTTTATACACTTCACAAGATATTTCTATCTCAGCTTCAACATATATAGAATGCTCTTCTGTATTATTTGGTTTAACAACTACATTTTTTATTTCATATTTAGTATTACAAATATCTTCTTCTGAAACATTTTCGATATCTACAAATCCCATTACAGGTATAGTACTTTGAACTGTATTTATTCTATTATCATCTGTAAGATACATTATTTTAATATTTAAATCTGCTTTAGCTAAAACTTTATTATAACTAATTTTTACATCTTTATTTAAAATGTGTAAATCTGTTTTCATTATTTCTGCCAGATTATCTATATTATCTATTACAATTGTATCTTTTGCATATGTTTTTGTACTTCCATTTCCTATTAACGAATTTATACTCATATTTTGATTTAGCATTTGTATTCCCTTTAGATTTACATTATTTATAATGTCTAATTCTTCTCTAGATGTAATTTTTATTCCCGCTTCTAAGAATGCTTTAATATTTATCTTCCTTCCATTTATTATTTTGCATTCTATATTTTTTAATTTTACATTTGTTTCTAAACTCATATCTGAAGTTGCATTTTCCATGTCGAAAATTTGAGTAAAGTCTAAATTTACATTTACACTTCTAACACTACTATTTTCGTCATCTGCCAAATACATTACATATGTATCTATACAACCATCTAATCTAACTTTTCCATCTATAAGTTCTTTCTTGTAAATACATACTGTTCCACTTGTACTTATTTGACTGATTATATCTGGCTTTATATCTGGAATTATACTATCACCTTCAACCACAAAGTTCTCATTTTTTTGTCCAATTATGTGGTTTACACAAATATTATTTCTGGTAGTTTCTATTGCCATTAATACCCCTCCTTAATTTCTAACTATTTAATATATATTAATTTGCACAAAAAAAATTCCTATTTCTAGGAATTTAATATTATTTTTATGCTTCTATTGTTGTAAGTGGTGGTATTAATGGATTATATTTTTTTCCATCAAAAACATCTACTTCAATTGTTCTTGTTAAAATATCTGTATAACTATAGCTTACATTTCTATTATTTTCATTAAACTTAATAACAAATAAATTTGGATAAGCTTTTTCTATTGTAGCTTCTTTTGAAAACGATTTACTCCTTCCTAATGAGCCTTTGACAATAATTTTTTGTCCTATTTTCTCATCTATATCTGTTTTTAAACTTGTTATATCTTTTTGGCAAATCATTTAATCACCTACTCCTATTATATGTGCAAATCATATCATAAAAGCACGTAAAAGTCAAAATAGCACGTTTGGTGTCGATTCTCTGTTTCTCGCTTATTTCTAGGAGTTTACGGATTTTTTATCTTATGTTACAATTATATTACAATTTTGTAACATATCTGTAACAAAAATTATTTTATAGATTTTTCATATAATATATCATACTGTATTATATTATAATTATCTATTAATTCATTCCTAAAAGAAGAATCAATATATCTATTATTTTTATCTATTATAAATCTATCTGTAAATACAGGATATTCATTATAAAATTCAGATATATATTTATAATACCATGGTAATTCTATATTGGCACTATTAAGCATTTTCATTGATAATCCTGCTAAAGATAATTTTTCCTGATCTTTTATATTACTAGGATAATTAGTCCATATTATATATGGTGTTTCATATCTTTCAACTGAATTTCCATATTCTTTATCATATAATTCATTAAATAATGGCAAGTGATCTCCAAATAATACTATCATTACTTCTTCTTGATTATTTTCAAAATAGTTAGTCAAATATTTTAATGAGTCATCTAAATTTTTTATTCCTTTTGTATAAGTCTGTATTAATTCTAATTCCTCTTTTGAAATATCTTCAGATGATGTTACTTTTATTTCTTTATTTGTATATTTTTCTTTACTATATGGTGTATGGGATTCTATACTTACTGAGAAAATGAATTTTTTATCTGATGGCATTTCATTATATTGTTTAATAATTTCGTTAGCTAAATCCATATCAGATACATATCCATCATACAAATTTTCTATATCTTCAAAATCTTTTTTAAAAACACTTTTCTGAAAACCTAAATACTTATATACATTTTGTCTATTATAAAATCCTCCAGAATTAGGATGTATTGCTACACTATAATATCCTTTTTCATTCAAAACTCTTACTATAGAATTTGTATCTCCTTTTACAATTTGAGAATATGGATATTTTTCACCAAAGAGAAATTTTGATGATGTAGCAGTTAAAAATTCAAATTCTGATGTGGCTGTTTCTCCTCCGTATATACTAACAACAGAATTTCCATTTGCATTATCTTCAGATAATGCCCTAAATGTTGGTATTGGATCACTAGTAAATTTTAAATCTTTAATCTTTGTCATATCTGAAAATGATTCCGCCATAATTACTATAATATTTGGTTTTTCTTTACCATTTTCTTCCCCAGCTTGCATGTTATTTTTTATCTCGTTTATTTTATTTTTATCATAAATTGCAAGCTCTGGCTTTTTAAATAACTTATGAATATTTTTAAAGAAATCTACATTTGCACCATATAAATAATAGTTTGTTTGTAAATTAAATTCATCTTCTTTTAATAACCATTCTTCTTTATTCCAACTAAAAAAACATATAGAAAATAGCAATATTAAAGAAATGCCTGCCATAATTACTCTTTTAATTTTATTTGGTGTTTTTTCATAATTCGTATATTTTGTTATAAAAAATTGTATAAGTAATATAAATACTGTTACCATTATTTGAATAATTATTATTGGCTCTATTTTTATATCTCCATATTTTGCTATTTCAAATGCATTTCCTATTAAAAAAATATCTTCTGGCAGAAAAGGCTTTTGTGTAACACTAATTTTATAAAATGAAATTATAGAGATTAAATTTAATATTACACTTAAGCCAATATTACTACTCAGACTCTTTTTAGAAATAGAATATATTAATAAATATAATCCATATATAATAAAACATTCATATAATATTCCCATAAATGATGCAATAAAGCTAGATTCTATTTTAAACATTTTCAGTTCTAGAAAGTATGTGTTATTTATATTAGATATTAAATATATAACATATGGAAATATTAAATTAAACAATATAATCAGTAGTAAATTTTTTAGTTTTGGACTAAATTTTATTTTATTTTCTTTAAATTCAATTATTTTTCCCCATTTTTCTTTTAAATTTAACAATTTCCTTCACTTCTCAAAGAAATGTTAACATAGTTTTATTTAATAATCAATATTATAAATTCAATATTTTTCTTGTACCATTTCCTCCTATTCCGATTTATGCCTCTTTCTCCATCTCTTAATTCGTCTTCTATATCATATATTGTTAAAAATTTGTTATTATCAGTAATAGCAAATTTTTTAGCCACAACTAATGGATCCATAAAATCAATTAGAATTCTTGCTGGTGAAGAAGCAAAATTTGCTCCTGCATCAATAAGCAATTCATAATAGCTTTGGCAGGCTCCTGCAAAAATTACTAGATTTTTGCCTTTACTACTTTTTCTTGCATTTTTAACAGTTTGAGCAAAATACCTAGAATTTCTATAATTATATATATCTTCATAAGATTTACCATTTTTTATCATTCCATCATGCCCTGTTATAATTAGGATATCTGGATTATATCTATCTATAAGTGTGTTTACTACATTTGCTTGTCTATTCTCCGAAACATTTCTAACTATAGCATTAAGTCCTATTTTTTTATAATACATATTAGACTTATCACTATATCTTTTATCTCCATCTAAATGTAGTATTTTTCCAGTATAAATTACTTTATCACTTCTTTTGAAAAAACTATTTTTTTGAATTAGAGACTTATCTATATCCCCTTCTATTCTTTTATTTATTTCCTTATATATATTATTCACATCTGCTTTATCTATAAGGACTAAATCTTCTATAGGGCTATCTGCTTTTAATCTTGTTGTAATTCCAGTTAAAATAACAATTTTATTGTTTATTATTCTATCTACTACAAAAATTATATCTTTATTATATGATTTTCTTGCAACTACATCTCCCTTTTTTATTTTATTCACAAATATCACCTCTAAATAGTTTGTCATTATATTTTATGTCGAATATTGTATTTTAGTGAATTTGTGATATGTAGTTTAGGAGATTATTGAAAAAACCAAGTAAGCAATACAAATACTGTTGCTCTTTTAGTTGATTTTGGTATGCCTATACTTGCTGACTTTATCTCTATTGCTCCAAAACTTAATTCTTCATCAGCTTTTACCCAGCCTCTTAATGTGGTTTCTGGGATTCCTTTTTCTAATGCATATCTTGCTAATGGCTCTCCACTGTTTTTTAATGCTTGTCTTTCTTCATCTGTATATACTCTTACTGAAATAAATAACCTCCTAAAAAATTCTGTACTTATCATACAGCCCTTTTTTAGGAGGTTTTCTATCCGTCCTTTTGTTTGACCGCTTACTTTTCTATTGACATGTACAACATGTATGCCGAATATAATTATATCTATTTTTTATGTCAATTTGTTGTTTATGATAGAATAAAAATATGAATTATAATAAATATAGGAAATGACAAATCCACAAACGTGGTTTTGCCAAGATATAGTTTTAATAAACCATTAGCTCGGCTGAAGCAGAATGGTTTATTTTTTATTTATGTAGTTGCTTATCAATCCAGTTCTTATAAAGAACTGCTGTAAAGGCAACGTTTAATGTTAAAGATAACATCAATGCTATTATTTTTATTTTGTCTACAATTTCTATTGAATTTATAGATATATTTTTAACTTATAAGACAACTCACTATTTCTTTTTCAAACATATTATCTTAAAATTAAATAAATAACAATACCAGATAAACCTAAAAGTAAAAATTAAGAATAAATAAATTCCTTTTAACCATATTAAGTTCTATTGGACTTCTCCTAAGAATACAATGTTACAAACATAGTTTTCTTAGGGGGGTTTTTAAAATTGGGAAAGATGTACATCGAAGAACGTGCCATAAATTTAGCACACTATATAATAGATAGCAAAGATACAGTAAGAGGAGCAGCAAAAAAATTTGGAGTAAGCAAAAGCACGGTACACACCGAAATAACATCCCAGAACGGTAAGAATAAATCACCTATAATTCCAGAAAGTATTGAAATCAAAAAGGTTTTCTTAGCAGAGAAGAATCCTATTGTTAGGTTAGGATTATTAATTAAATAAGAAATATAAATGTAAGTCTTAAAAGTA
>CAJFUM010000109.1 GCA_904420285.1 uncultured Clostridia bacterium
TCTTTCATTGACAATTTATCTACATTTTGTCTATCTCTAATTTCCCGTTTCTTATGTTAATCGGGCATTTAACTTTTTATTTAACCTTTTTCAGATGTAAGATGTAATAGGAAAGATTATAGGTTCCTAATAAAGAAACCTATAATACAAGAGAATTGCTTTTTACAACATTATTTCTCTACTGGCAAATTAGATAGTAAATGGAAACAAAAAATCGACAGGACGACAATAAACAAGTTTTCCTTTTCTGTCTGGTTTTGCATCATACCAGTCAATTATGTTTTGATATGGTTCGTCATCATCAGTATAGATATAAACATCATATCCTAGATATTGTAGTATATATATAATATCATCATATATTCTACAGCCATCTAAAACAGATACTCTAGTCATACCATTAAATTTAGCATCTTCAATTTCAGTCATGATTTGTTGGAACTGAGGACGCATGGATTTTTCCCGCGTTTGGAAAGCTGTAGAAATTAACATTAGTGAGGCCTCCTTTGCCATTTGCATAGTTGTTGTACTCTTGTTAAACATTTAATATGAAAAAATTATATCATAAATATATTAAAATAGCAATACAATAAAAATAGAGCTTATCAAAGCTCTATTTTTTAGCTTAACTATACCGCCATTTGAACATTTTTATTTTGTTTATAATGTCCAAAAGTTCATCCTTTTTTTCATTAAAAAATGCATTACCAAAAGTTGGCAAACCAATTTTTTCGTACAACTTTAAAGCTTTTTGAGCTTTTTTCTCACATTCGCTCATTACATAGAATAGACCTGCTTTTTTCTGATCGTCTAGGTTATAGATATAATCGTCTAGCCTCTTGGTATTTTTTTCAGTTAACATGGACTCAATATTAGAGTATATTGTTTGAGTTTTTTCGTACATCCTAAGAAATTTGGTCATTCTACTTAGAGATATTATCAGATAAAGTGGGATGAAAATAATAGTTGCCATTAGAAGAGAAAGAATAAGTACAGTTGATTGCCGCATAAAATAAACCTCCTCAAATATTGATATGGGTTTAACTAAAAATCTTATTGGTGGAGATGAGGAGAGTCGAACTCCTGTCCAATAATCCATCCGTATAAACTTCTCCGAGTGCAGTTTGTTAAAAAATTTCCCTAAAAACAAGTTAACAAACAAACTTATTTTTTAGGTAGTCATTAAAATACCCTTAAGCCTTATGACAAAGGCTTAATTTGTTATCCTACGAAATAAGCGTCTTATCTAAAATAGTAGGAAGTTTTAGTAAGACGGGCTACCTATATTTAGGCAGCAGCGTATGCTAATTCTCTATTATTATCAGCGTTTATTTTTATTTTCGCTTTTTTATAGTGGCCGAAGCGACCATCCACTACTCGCTATTTATACTTCAGAAGTATTGTCGAAACCAAATACATCCCCAAGTACAATAATAATTATACTATATTTTATAGTAAAATACAATATTTTATTACAGTAAAAAAATTATTAAAAAATTAATCAAAAAATGTTTACTTTTGTATTTATTTTGTATACAATATATCTGGTTTATTTAATATGTAATCAAAAGAAAAAGCGAAAGGGGCTATAGCAAATGAAAATATTAATGCTAACATGGGAATATCCACCAAGAATTGTTGGCGGAATTGCTAGAGTTGTTCATGATTTGTCTAAAAGGTTGATAAAAGATGGTCATGAAGTTACAGTAGTAACATATAAAGATGGGGATACACCATATTATGAAAATGATAAAGGTGTAGAAGTTTATAGAGTTGATAATTATATAATTCATCCAAATAATTTTATAGATTGGATTATGCAATTGAATTTTAATTTGATTGCTAAAGCAACTGAAATAATGAATAAAAATGGAAAATTTGATGTAATTCATGCACACGATTGGTTGGTAGCAAATGCAGCTAAGGCATTAAAAAATTCATTTGATATACCATTAGTTTGTACTATACATGCAACTGAAGCAGGGAGAAATTCGGGAATACATGATGATACACAAAGATATATAAATGATACAGAATGGCTTTTAACTTATGAATCTACAGAGGTAATTGTAAATAGCAACTATATGAAAGGGCATGTACAAGGGTTATTTGGTTTACCATTTGATAAAATAAATGTAATACCAAATGGAATCAATTTAAATAATTTTAGTGGAATAGATAGAGATTATGGTTTTAGAAGACAATATGCAATGGATAATGAAAAAGTTATTCTTTATGTTGGTAGATTAGTTTATGAAAAAGGAGTACAATATTTAATTTCTGCAATGCCTAAGATATTAGCTAATTATCATGATTCTAAACTAGTAATAGCTGGAAAAGGTGGCATGATAGATGAATTAAAAGAACAGGCAAAGAATTTAGGAATTGAAAATAAAGTATATTTTACAGGTTATCTAAATTCAAAGCAAGTGCAAAAAATGTACAAATGTGCAGATATAGCTGTATTTCCAAGTACATATGAACCATTTGGAATAGTTGCTTTAGAGGCAATGCTAGCTGGTGTACCTACAGTAGTTTCAGATGCTGGAGGATTAAATGAAATAGTAGAGCACAGAGTTGATGGAATGAAAAGTTATGCAGGAAATCCAAATTCAATTGCAGATTCTGTATTAAGCCTTTTATTTGATGCAGAGCTATCTGCAAATGTAGCTAAAAGAGCTAAACTAAAAGTAAAAGATGAATATAATTGGAATAAAATAGCCCAAGATACACATTATATATATGAAAGAGCTATATGTAAAACAATGGCAGAAAAGCAAGCTGAACAAATAGCACAAGAAAAAGCGCAAAAGGCAAGTAAAGCTAAGAATACAGAAAAAGAAATTACAAATTTATTAAGCTTTAAAAAGAAGCATGCTTATGCTTAAAAGTATAATTATTAGATAAGGCTAGTTATAGAATTAAAATTAGTTCAGATGGAGGTTATTATGAACGTATATGATACAGCAAATAGATTAGCATATGAAATACAAGAATCAGAAGAATACAAAAACTATAAAAAACTAAAAAACGATATAATGTCAAAACCAGATTTAAAGAATAAAATAGAAGAATTTGAAAAACTTAGATATGATGTGCAATTAATGCAATATACAGGTGAAGACAAAGATGAAGAGAAAACAAAAAAATTAGAAGAAATGTATATGATGTTAGTGCAAGATAATAATGTAAAAGAATATTTTGATTTAGAAGTGAAATTTAACATAATGATTGCAGATGTTAATAAAATAATAGCAGAAGCAATTAAAGATGTATTATAATGTCGATATATATGAAAAAGGTTGTTAAAGCTTTTGATATGTTGTAAAACATACCAAAAGCTTTTTGTACAAAAAAATAGAAAGGAGTATGTGTGATTTTAGTATCATACAAATAAAATATGGAATATATAATAATTATTATAATAGCTGTAATAACAATAATTTTAATAAAAATAGGTTTAAATGTACATATAAAGGATTTAAAGAAAATAAAAGAAATTGGATATGATAAAGATTTAAATAAAATAGCTAATAAATTTCCAGAGAATAAGGAAATTTGTGAAGAAATTCTTAGAAAATTAAATAATAAAAGTGTAAAAATAGAAGAAAATAATGATTCAAAAGCTAGTTTATATATTGCACTTACAAACAAAATTATTATTGCAAATATTAAAGATAGTTTTACTAGAATACAAACAATTGCACATGAATGCTTACATTCTGTACAAAATAGAAATATTTTAATATTTAATTTTATTTTTTCTAATTTATATTTATTAAGTTTTATATTATTCATAATTTTAATTTTTCTAAAAATAGGAAATCCTACATTATATATATTGGGATATTTAATGTTAACAGTAATTTATATTTTAATAAGAGGATATTTAGAAAATGAAGCAATGAGTAAAGCTTATTATATAGCAAAAGAATATATGGAATATTATGCTAAAGAAGATGATAAGATTAATACAGAAGATATAGAGATTTTAACAAAGAATTTTGGAGAAATAAATAATGTGGGAATTCCACTAACTAATTTCTGGCTAACAACAGTTTGTTTTATAAAAATTATTATTCTTTCACTTTTAGCCTTTGTTATGAAATTTTAAATATAAATTTATAAGAAAAGTGTGGAAAAAAAGTGCTTTTTAATATATAATATATGTGTCAAAATTGATTAGGAGAGCACTAAAAAATGTATTATAATATAGAAATAGTAGGAATGAGGAAAAACAGAGATTTAAAAATTGTAATTACAATTATAATATTAGCTATTATTAGTATTATTGCTTGTGTGGGAGTAATTATATATAATAAAACTAAATCTGTAAAAGAAGTTGCTAATACTAATATAATACAAGAAAATGTATTTACTAATGAAGATGAAAAAGTAGATGAAAAGAATATAGAGGAAAAGAAACAATTTATTAATAATATTAACAATATATATAATGGAAAAGAAGGAAAAAGAGTATTTTTAACTTTTGATGATGGACCATCAAAAGAAGTAACTCCATACATATTAGATATATTAGATAAATATAACGTAAAGGCTACATTTTTTGTTTTGGGAAGTAAAGTTAAAGAGAATCCAGATATTTTAAAAAGAGCATATGATGAAGGACACTATATTGCAAACCATGGGTATTCGCACAAATATAAATCAATATACAAATCTGCTGATAATGTAATTTCAGAATACAATAAAACTGAAGAAGAAATACAAAAGGCATTAGAAAATGAAAATTACTCTAGTAATTTATTCAGATTTCCAGGTGGATCACATGGTGGGCCATATGAAAAAGTAAAAAAAGATGCTAGAAAAAAATTAAATGAATATGGTATTGCATATTTGGATTGGAGTTCACTTTCATATGATGCAGAAGGGGCAAATACTAAGGAAAAAATACTTAGTAATATAAAAAGTACAATAAATGGATGGAATAATGTAGTAATTTTAATGCATGATGCTAGTGATAAGAAAATAACTTATGAGAGTTTAGAAGATGTTATAAAATATTTACAAAAAAGTGGTTATTCTTTTAAAAATATTTATGATTTAATATAAAAGCTAATTTATAGTATAGCTAGAATGGAGGTTAAAATGTATGATGTTATAATAATTGGAAGTGGTCCAGCAGGAATTTCAGCTGCAATTTATTTAAAAAGAGCAAAAAAGAATATATTAATTATTTCAAAAGGAGATAGTGCCTTAAATAAAGCAGAAAAAATAGAAAATTATTATGGTATAAAAAGTATATCTGGGCAAGAATTATATAATATAGGTATAGAGCAGGCTAAAAATTTAGATATACCAATAGAAGCAGATGAAGTTATTAATATTTCTTTTGATGGCCATTTTGTTGTTACTACTGTAAATAGAGAATTTGAAGCAAAGAAAGTTATAATTGCAACTGGAACTAACAGAGTTACTCCAAAAATAAATGGAATTAAAGAATTCGAGGGAAAAGGAGTTAGTTATTGTGCTATTTGTGATGCTTTCTTTTATAGAAATAAAGATGTAGCAGTAATAGGTAATGGAAATTATGCAATACATGAAGCAAAACAGTTAAAGCCAATAGTAAAGTCTGTTACAATTTTAACAAATGGTAAAAAAATGATTGAAAATAGAGATGCTAATGAATTTGATGTAGAAGAAAAGCCAATAAGAGAATTTAGAGGAGATAGTGTAATAAAAGAAGTTGAATTTGAAGATAATAAGAGTAAAAAGATAGAGGGTGTTTTTGTGGCAGTGGGAACGGCTACTAGTACCGATTTAGCCAGAAAGATTGGAGCACTTGTAAAAAATAATAATATAGTAGTAAATGAAAATTTGGAAACTACAGTAAAAGGATTATATGCATGTGGAGATTGCGTTGGCGGATTATTGCAAGTAAATAAAGCTGTATATGAAGGCGCTAAAGCTGCAATGAATATAATTTCAAAATTAAATAATAATTAGTTATTAATCTAATATAATATTAGATAAAAAATATATAGGAGGTATAATATGTCAGTTATTAGTTTAAATGAAAAAAATTTTGAGGAGGAAGTTTTAAAATCTGAAAAGCCAGTATTTATAGATTTTTGGGCAAGTTGGTGTGGACCTTGTAGAATGATGTCTCCAGTAGTAGATGAATTAGCTGAAGAAATGGGAGATAGCGTAAAAGTATGTAAAATTAATATAGATGAAGAAAATAATCTAGCTGTAAAATATAATGTTATGAGTATACCAACATTTATAATTTTAAAAAATGGAAAAGAAGTAAATAGAAGTGTTGGGGTACAAGATAAAGAAGAATTAAAAAATATGTTAAAATAGTTTTAAATATTTAGCAAAGTATAGAAAAATTATACTTTGCTTTTTCATATATAAAAAAGGCACTTTCGTATAATAAATAAAAATAAATTTTGAAATAAATGATAGAATTATGTCGAAAAAGAAAACTAAGAAAGGATGAATTAAATGAGTGAGTTACAAGAAAGAAGATATAAGGAAGTTACACCAGAAAAAACTGTAGAAAAATTAAAAGGAATTTTGAAGAATTTAGGAATAGAAATAGAGGAAAAATGGAGCGAAAAAAGTAGTGTAGATACATATTCACTAAGATTATGTATTAAAGGAACAGATATAGGACAAAATGGTAAAGGAATGACAAAAGAATTTGCAATGGCTAGTGCATATGCAGAATTTTTTGAGAGATTGCAAAACGGAATGTTTAGATTTAGAATGGAAAAACCAAATGCAGAAATACCTTTTATAAATGCACCAGATGAGAAAAAATTGGATGCAGATGAATTATTAAATGGAAATAATAGTTTTTTTGAGAATATATTAAATGAGAATGGTAAGAAAAATGTTTCATTACAAGAAAAGAAAGATTTCATAAAAAAGGTTTTAGTAGAAGATTCTAATATAGTAAAAAAGCAAGAATATATGTCTTTACCATATTATAGTGTAAAAAACAATGATGTTGAATACATACCGGATAAATTATTTAGTTATTTGTATGATACAAATGGAATGTGTGCAGGAAATTCAAAAGAAGAAGCACTAATTGAAGGATTATCTGAAATTTTGGAAAGATATTCTGGAATAAAAATATTTAAAGAAAAACTTACTCTACCAGAAATACCAATGGAATATATAGAAAAGTTTCCTAAAGTAAAAGCAATGGTAGAAAAATTAAAGAATAATGAAGAATATTATTTTAGATTAGTTGATTGCTCTTTTGGTGGTAAATACCCTGTTGCAGGATTATACATAATAGAAAAGAATACAGGAAAATTTGGATTTAAAATGGGAGCACATCCTGATTATGGAATTGCAATGGAAAGATGTTTTACAGAAGCGGCACAAGGAAGAGATATTTATGAATATGCTGAGACATGCTTATTTGATTTTTATACTGGTGAAGATATAAATAGTAGGAGTCTAACAGAATTTATTTTTGCGGATTTAGCTTCAGTACCTTTCCAAGTAATAGGTGATAAGGCTGATTTTGAATTTACACCAATGCCAGATGTTTCTAATTTAGATAATAAACAAATTTTAAAAGATATGGTTAAAACTATCTTAAATGAAGGTAAAGATATTATGATTAGAGATGTATCAGTACTAGGATTTCCAGCATTTAGTATAGCAATTCCAGGAATGAGTGAGGTAAGCTTTGATTCAAAAGCAGAATATTTTAATATTTTTATTACAATGCAAGAATTGTTAAAAGATATAAAAAGTATAAACAATCAAAATATAAAAGATGTAATAAAAATGATGGAAATTATAGTTGATGAAATAGGATATGAAAAAATGTCAATTCTAATTAGTTTAAAAGATAATACAATATTACCTTGTGAGCGAATTGGACTTGGTGCAAAATATTTTCTGGCAATCTGTTATATAATGGATAAACAATTTAATAAAGCTTCAAAAATATTAGAAAATCTGACATTTTTAACAGATAGTTTATCAGAAAATCCAGTAGAGAAAATAATGTGTAAAGCTGTATATTATTATGCTTCAGCAATGGATAAACTACAAAATCATGATAAAGCAATGTATTATATAAATTTATTATTTGATGAAACTATTTCAATGTGCATTGATGAAAGCTTTAAAGAACCTAAAAATATACTTATTAATCATTATAATATTTCTGAAGAGGATTATGTGGATAATGATGATTCATTTTATTTACCATTTATGAAAAAATTTAGAGAAGCACAAAAAGATAATAATATAGACCAAATATGTAATAGAGAGATATTTATAGATTAATTGTTGACAAAAATTCTAGATAATATTAAAATTTATTTTAAATTTGTTTTAGCAAAATGTAGCAAAAGGAGATAAAGTATGGAGGAGCAAGATTTAGGTAGATATGTGCATATATTATCTAGGCAAATAAAAAAAAGAATTGATGAATCAGTATCGATATATGATGTTACATCAGTGCAATGTGCAATACTAGGTTTTATTAATAGGGAAAGCAAAAAAGGTGATGTTTTTGCTAAAGATATTGAGAGTAAGTTTAATATGAGTAGAGCTACAATAGCTGAGATACTATCTCTTATGGAGAAAAACAATCTTATAGAAAGAAGAGCCGATACTAAAGATGCTAGATTGAAAAAAATAGTATTAAAAAAGAAAGCATTAGATATACAAAATAGTGTGAATAAAGAAATTCGCAAAGTTGAAAAAGAAATGAAAAAAGGTCTTACAGAAAAAGAAGTAGAAGAATTTGTATATTTAATATCTAAAATTTCTGATAATCTAAAAAAGTAAAAACATTTGTTGAAAAGCATTAATAATTATGTTATAATAAATACTATTCTATAGTCTAGAAAGACTTATACAGGAGGAATGAACTATGGAGCGTTATTTCAAACGGAAAAAAAGAGTAGTGCTATTTATATTGATAGCAGTATTATTGGTAGCAATTTTCTGTAGCACCCTATTTAGGGCAATTGTAACTCCAGATGAGGTGGTATTATTGCGGTTTTTGATTGTTGAATTAGTACTAACCGTTATCAGTATTATTTTAATGATAGCAGCAGTAACAATATTTCCGCCAGACTTTGAATATTCAATCAAACGTGTGGGAAAATACATTGTCTTTGTGTTTGATGATACAGACATTATTAAACTAGATGCAATATTTAGCATTGTATCTAAAACGCCAAGATATTTGGTAATAACCGACAATATTGCAAAAATAGAAATACCGTATGATGGAGAAGTAGAAGAGTACTTACAAGAAATAAGGAACCAATAAGTCATTCGAATTTATGGTTTAACTAAACCAAGGAGGCCCAAAAAGCCTCCTATTTTTTGCATAAAAAACTTATAATAGTTAGAAAAGGAAGTAAAAGTTTATTAAAAAATATAGATTATTGTAAATTTATAGTATATAATGAAAATAGTTTATAAAAATATAATAAAATGAAAGGTATGGTGAATATGCCTAATATATTAGATTATATAAAATGGAGAGGAGATCTAAATTTTAGTCAATCTGAATTTAATAATGTTGACAATCTAATTTTATCCAGATTTTCTTATTTGCCACTAGATAATTTATTTTCTAAACAAAATGATACAATAAGAAATTTATATTTAAATTTTTTAAAAAGAGGAATTGATAGAGAAAGAATTCTTCAAAAAGAAGATTTAGATTTATTTCCTGCATTAGCTAATAGTAATAGATTTGGCAACTTAGAAGTAACAGAATACATAAATAAAATAGATAAAATGGAAGAAAAACAGTTTTCGGCTGTATCAATATTTATTCCAGATGGAACCATATATGTTGCTTATAGAGGAACAGATAATACTTTAGTTGGATGGAAAGAAGATTTTAATATGAGCTTAGATATCGATATACCATCCCAAAGAGAAGCTGTAATGTATTTGGAAAAAGTATATAATGAATTCCATAAAAAAATGAGAGTAGGAGGCCATTCAAAGGGTGGAAATTTAGCAATGTATGCTTCTATTTTTTGTAATTATAAAGTGAAGAAAAAAATAATAGAAGTGTATAATAATGATGGGCCAGGACTTAGTAAGAATATTGTTGAAGGAGATAAATATAAAAAAGCTTTAAATAAAATAAATTCTTTTATACCGCAAACTTCTATAATAGGGAAATTAATGTATCATGAAGAAAAGTATAATATTATCAAAAGTTTGCAAAAAGGAATAATGCAACATGATTTGTATTCATGGCAAGTAGAGGGAACAGATTTTATTCATTTAAAAGAAGTTACTAATGAAAGTGAATTAATAGATGAGGTAATTAAAGAATGGACAACAAAATTTACACCAGAGCAAAGGAGTGAATTCATAAATATAATTTATGATATTGTAAATACCACAAATTCAGAGACTTTGTATGAAATGTCAAAAAATAGATTTAAAACAGTTGGAGCTATTATAAAGGCTTACCAAAAAACAAGTAAAGAAAATAAACAGATTATTTCCCAAACTTTATCAGAGTTGTTTGGTATAACTAAAAATAATGTTTATAAAAATTTTAATGAAAAATTAAAAAATAAGAATTCTAAAGAATAAAAATATTAACAAAGCACTAAGAAATTAAACTTAGTGCTTTTTACCATAAATTAACTATACAATGAAGAGTTTTATCATCTAAACTTTTAATAGTAACAATATGTTTGTTATCATTATAAGAATATAAGCATTTTGAAGTATTACCTAATCTAATTGCAGATTTATACATAATTTCTATATTATTAAATTGGTTATTTAAATAAAGATCTTCTGGTAATGCTTCATAAGCTAAATCTAAATAGTTTAAATTATGCATATGTTTGTTTACATCAATATCACGTCTTTGAGTAGTATATATATATTCATTAGAATAATTTTCTGGTTGTTTTAATTTAGTAAATTCAAAATTGGGAAATGTTGTAATTGATTCGGGTTCATATTTATTTATAATATCATCTGTTATTTTTGTTATAGATTGTGTATCTATATTAGTAAGTGTCCATCTGGTTGTGGCAATACATACTTGTTTGTTGTCTTTATCCAAAACCTCAAAATCTCTAAGAGTACTTACTTTAGATGATTCTCTTGCCCAAGTTTTTATTGTAACCTCTTCTCCATATTTTAATCTTCTTAATATTTGAACTCTCCAATTTAGTTGTACCCAAGATAAATGAGTTACTGGAATCTCTATAATTCCATAACCGGCTTGGTCAGAATGCATACATGCAACATTTTCAAGCATTGCAAGCATTCCTTTATTTGTAATATCAGCATTTCCATTTACTTTTCCTATATCTACTCTAGTTTTGTATTGAAAAATTGCCATTTTAACCTCCATGTGAGCCAATTTAGCTCTATAAAATTTATTAATTATTCATCATTTTTTCCATGATGTTGTATATTTCAGGAAATACTTTTTTAGTATTAATAGGCCTCATCTCTTTATTAACTATTGCATGAACTGTATAACCTGTATTAATAGGTTTATCCATATTATTTTTATTAAATACTTCGTAAGAAAAAACAATTCTAGCAGGAGTTAATTTACTTACAGTAGCTGTTACAACAAGTTCATCGTCATAATATGCTGGAGAATAATATTTACAGTTTAGTTCTACTAATGGAGTAAACAAACCTAATTCTTCCATTTTAGAGTATGAAAATCCAGCCGATTTAGATAAATCTGTTCTAGCAAGTTCATACCATATTGGGTATACAGAGTGATGAACAATTCCCATTTTGTCGGTTTCAGCATATCTTACATTTACTATACTTTTTGAAATCATCTTATTCCTCCATTCAAATTATTTAAATACCGGAATAGATTATAACACAAAGTAAATATAAAATAAACTATTTTTAAACTTTAAAGTATTATATTTTAAATTATTGGTTTACAAAAATAGGAAAGTGGTATATAATGTTAAACATAAAAAAACTAGTATACATATAAATTTATATAGATGGAGGATAGATTATGAGCGATAATAATCAAGGACAAGAATTAGATTTAAACCAATTAATGTTAGTAAGAAGAGAAAAATTAGATAAACTAAGAGAAGAAGGAAAAGATCCATTTAAAATAACTAAATTTAATAGAACACATACAAGTAAAGAGATAAAAGATAATTATGATAATTTAGAAGGAAAAGATGTTACAGTAGCTGGTAGAATTATGGCAAAAAGAATAATGGGAAAAGCTTCATTTTGCCATATACAAGATAGTGAAGGAAAAATACAAAGTTATGTAAGTATTAATGAATTAGGTGAAGAAAGTTACAAAGCTTTTAAAGAAGACGATATTGGAGATATTATAGGAATAACTGGTTTTGTATTCAAAACAAAAACTGGAGAAATTTCTATACATGCTAAAGAAGTTACATTACTTTCAAAATCATTAAGACCATTACCAGAAAAGTTCCATGGATTAAAAGATACAGATTTGAGATATAGACAAAGATATGTAGATTTAATAGTTAATCCAGAAGTAAAAGATACATTTATAAAAAGAACTCAAATTATTAAAGAAATGAGAAGAATTTTAGATGAAAAGAATTTTATAGAAGTGGAAACACCAATATTAAATACAATTGCTGGTGGAGCTTCAGCTAGACCATTTATTACACATCACAATACTTTAGATATAGATATGTATTTGAGAATAGCAACAGAACTATATTTAAAAAGACTAATTGTAGGTGGATTTGATAGAGTATATGAAATAGGTAGAATTTTTAGAAATGAAGGAATGGATATAAAACATAATCCAGAGTTTACAACAATAGAATTATACCAAGCTTTTTCTAATTTGGAAGATATAATGAATTTAACAGAAGAATTAATTTCTAAAATAGCAATAAAAGTTTTGGGAACAACAAAAATAAATTATCAAGGACAAGAAATAGATTTAACACCTTCATGGAAAAGAATTACAATGATAGATGCTATTAAAGAAGTAACAGGTGTAGATTTTAATAATATTAATACTGATGAAGAAGCAATGGAAGCTGCAAAAAAAGCAGGTGTTCCAGTAGATCCTATAAAAACAACAAGAGGGGATATAATTGCTGCATTTTTCGATGAAAAAGTTGAAGAAACATTAATACAACCAACTTTTATATATGAGTACCCAATAGAAAATTCTCCACTTGCAAAGAAATTAGATAGAGATGAAAGAATGACACAAAGATTTGAACTATTTATAGGTGGAAGAGAGTATGCAAATGCATTTTCAGAGTTAAATGATCCTATAGATCAATATGAAAGATTTTTAGCACAAGTAAAACAAAGAGAAGCTGGAGATGATGAAGCAAATATGATGGATATGGACTTTGTAAATGCTTTAGAATATGGTATGCCACCAACAGGAGGAATGGGAATGGGTATTGATAGATTAGTAATGCTTCTAACAGATGAAGCGTCTATAAGAGATGTACTTTTGTTCCCAACAATGAAACCATTAAATGGCATTCAATAAGTTTTAATAAAGGCTAATAAAAATTTGAAAATATTAAATTGCATTATTTTGTAAAGAAAAATTCAAGCTTATACAAGGAGGTGTAATATGATAGATTTTTCGGAAGCAATAGAAGAATTGAACAGCTATAAAGGATCTGAAAAAAAGAAAACCCTAATTTTTAACAATAAAAGATATCTAGTTAAATTTCCAGACCCAATAAGAGAAAAAAATAAAAATATTTCATATATAAATAATGCTTTTTCAGAATATATAGGAAGTAATATATTTAAAATTGCAGGGTTTAGAGTTCAAAATACAATACTTGGAACTTATAATTATAATGGAAAAGAAAAAATAGTATGTGCTTGTGAAGATTTTACTGATGGAAATCATGTATTATATGAATTTGAAAGTTTGGCCTTAAGTGCTAATCCGGATAAAAAGATTGACACTGAAATATCTGATATAATGGAAGTTATAGAAGAAATAAAAAAGTTGACACAAATAAATCTTGTGATGGTTGATGATATAAAAGAAAACTTTTGGAATATGTTTATTATTGATAGTTTAATAGGAAATACAGACAGACATAATGGGAACTGGGGACTTTTAGTAAATACAATAAGTAATCAAGCAAGATTTTCTCCAATTTATGATTGTGGTTCTTGCTTGAATCCAATGTTAGAAGATAATCAAATTGAGAAGATAAATGAAGTTGAATTAAAAAATTTAGCAATAAATTGTTACTCTTGTATAAAAGAAAATGGCAAGAAGATAAATTATATGACATATATTAAAAGCACCAAAAATGTAGAGTGTAATAATGCAATTAATAATGTATATAAAAAAATTAATATGGACGAAATTAATAATTTTATAGATAAAATTTCTAGTATTACAAGTATTAGAAAAGAATTTTATAAAAAAATAATTGGTTATAGATATGAAATATTAAAAAGTGTTTATAAAAAACTAAATAATATTTAAAAAGATTTGAGCTAATCTATAAATTAGCTTAACGAAACCAATAGATAATAATTTATAAGAAAAGGATATATGGTGTATGTATATAGATAGAAGAATAATATTTTTAATTATAGCATTAATGCTATTTAGTTCATTAATGACATTATTATCAAGAGAAAATGGATTATTAAGTTTTGTAATAACCATACCAGGAATATTAATAGCAATTACTTTTCACGAGTTTGCACATGCATTTGCAGCAGATAGACTAGGAGATGATACACCAAGGAGACAGGGAAGACTTAATTTAAATCCTTTTACGCATTTAGATCCATTTGGTACAATTATGCTTGTATTTGCTGGATTTGGTTGGGGAAAACCGGTAGAAATAAATCCTAGAAATTTTAATAGAGATATATCACTATCCAAGGCTGAAGCAATTGTGGCAGCAGCAGGTCCAATAATGAATTTTATTATAGCCATAATTTTTGAAATTATTTCTTGTGCAGTAATAAGATTTGCTCCCGAATTTTATTTAACAAGAGCAGGATTTGTTATAGTAGCAGTAATAAATTCTATAGTTATAACTAATTTAGGTTTAGGTATATTTAATTTAATACCTTTACCACCATTAGATGGTTCTAAAGTATTAAGCGGTTTCTTACCATATAATGCAAAAAATTGGATGGATTCTCATAGTCAAATTTTTGAAATAATATTTATAGCATTATGGATTGTAGGAATATTAAGTTTAATAATTTCACCAATTATTTCATGGGCATATAATGGTTTAACTTATTTATGTGCAAGTATGTTTGGATTAGGTATAGGATAAATGTATAAAAACAAATAGTAAATGAGGTATTTAAAGTGAAAGAAATAATTACACTAGGAATTGAATCAAGTTGTGATGAAACTTCTGTAGCAGTAGTTAAAAATGGTAGAGAAGTTTTATCTAATATTATAAATTCACAAATTAAAATTCATGAAAATTTTGGAGGAGTAGTTCCAGAAATAGCTTCTAGAAAACATATAGAAGCTATTTCTGATGTAACAAACAAAGCTCTATTAGCTGCAAATATTACATTTGATAATATAGATCATATAGCTTGTACTTATGGGCCGGGTCTAGTAGGAGCTTTACTAGTAGGGGTTTCTTATGCAAAAGGATTAAGTTTTGCACTTAATAAACCATTGACTGGAACAAATCATATTGAAGGACATGTAGCTGCAAACTATATTTCGCACCCCGATTTAAAGCCACCATTTCTTTGTGTAATTATATCTGGAGGACATACTCATTTGGTATATGTTAAAGATTATGGGAAATTTGAAATATTAGGTAGAACTAGGGATGATGCCATTGGAGAAGCATTTGATAAAGTAGCTAGAGTAATTGGTTTAGGATATCCTGGAGGACCTAAAATAGACAAGTTGGCAAAAGAAGGAATGGCAAATATAGAACTTCCTAAAACACATATAGATGGTTTGGATTTTAGCTTTAGCGGAGTTAAAACAGCTATAATAAATTTACATCATAAAAATCCGGATATAAATAAAGCAGATTTGTGTGCAAGTTTTGAAAAGTATGTAACAGAAATTTTAATAGAAAAATCTATTAAAGCGGCTAAAGAACATAATATAAAAACAATTGCTTTAGCTGGAGGAGTATCTGCAAACTCATATATAAGAAAAGAATTTTTAAACTTAGAAAAAAGTGGATTTAGTATATATTATCCAGATCCAATACTTTGTACAGACAATGCTGCAATGATTGCTTCAGCAGGATATTATAGATTTATATCTGGAGTGTGTTCAGATTTAACTTTAAATGCTGTTCCAAATTTAAAAATAGGCTAATTTATTAGGAGAGGATGCTATATGGCAATTTATACAATAGCAGATTTGCATTTATCTTTTTTAGAAAATAAACCAATGAATATTTTTGGAGATAACTGGAAAGACCATGAAGAAAAGATAAAAGAAAATTGGATGAAAAAAGTAAGAGAAGAAGATTGTGTTATTCTTCCTGGAGACTTTTCGTGGGCAATGTATTTAGAAAATACTAAATTAGATTTCCAATATTTAAATAATCTACCTGGTAGAAAAATTCTATTAAAAGGAAATCATGACTATTGGTGGACTACTTTAAATAAAATGAATAATTTTCTAAAGGATAATGGTTTTAAAAAAATAGACTTTTTATATAACAATAGTTATTTAATAGAAGATAAGATTATTGTAGGAACAAGAGGATGGAATATACTAGATAATGATGATAATAGAAAAATGATTAAAAGAGAAGCTATAAGATTAGAGTTATCTATACAAGATGGAATTGCAAGATTTGGAAACGAAAAAGAAATAATTGTATTTATGCATTATCCGCCTATAAGTAAGAATGATATAATAGAGAAAAATGAATTTATTAATATATTAAAAAAATATGGAATACATAAATGTTATTATGGACATTTGCATGGAATTTCGCACAAAGAAGCTATAGAAGGAAATATAGATGAAATTGAATATAAATTGGTAAGTGCAGACTATTTAAATTTTGATTTAATAATGATATAATCATTATCAATTATAATAGTGGGGGTTTGTATGAATAGAGAGGTTGAGATTAATATTCCAATGTTTATAGCAATCATTTTAATAATTGCTGTAATTACTTCAATTTTGGTTTATGGCATAAATACTTTTATTAATAGAACTAGAGAAACTGGAAATGAAACAAGCACGACCATGCAAGAATTCGAAAATTTGCTAAATAGAGATAATATTATTTTACCAAATAATACAAATGGAAATAATTTCATATAAAAAATATGTAAACTATTGCAAAATAAAAAAAATATGATATAATAAATAGGCTTATTATAATATATCGTGAAAGGAAGAAGTAATATGAACGTTAAAGTAGAAAATACAGAAAATAAAAACGAAGTTAAATTAACATTTAATATTGAAGCTGAAAAATTTGAAGAAGCAATGAAAAAGGTATATGCAAAAACAGCTAAATATTTTAGCATACCTGGATTTAGAAAAGGAAAAGCACCAATGCAATTAGTTGAAAGACAATATGGTTCAGCTATATTTTATGAAGATGCTTTTAA
>CAJFUM010000110.1 GCA_904420285.1 uncultured Clostridia bacterium
AGAACGATATGCTAACTCTCAAAGTAGCTACTATCCATATAGTGATGCAAATAGTAGTGGTACTAGACCAATTCTGTATATAAAATAATATATAAATAAAACAAGTGGAAGTTATATAAGCTTCCACTTGTTTTAACTAGAAATTTGATATATAATATGTCAAAAAATAGCAGGTATTAAGACTAAGGAAAAAGTAAGGTGGAGTTATGATAGCAGAAGTAATAGTACAAAGTAATGTAAAAAATTTAAATAGAATATTTGATTATAAAATTCCATCTGAATATGATGGAAGAGAAGCAGAGCTTATTGGCGCAAGAGTATCTATTCCTTTTGGAAGAATGAAAAGCTTAGAAGAAGGATTTATTGTAAATATAAAGGAAGATACAGAGTATGAAGTTAAAGAAATTGCTAGAGTAGAGGAAAAATATTTAGACAAAAATAAACTAGATTTATCTAATTGGATGTCAAAGAGATATTTTTGTAACCTTGCAGATTGTTTTAAATTAATGCTTCCACCAGGCACTACAAGTAAACTTCCTCAAAATAGAGTAAAAACAAAGAATTTAAATTTTGTATCTTTAAAAAAAGATATAGATGAAATTGAAAAAGACATAGATTCTGGAAAATTAAAATCACCAAAACAAATAAGAACATTAAAGTTTTTAATAGAAAATGGAGATTCATTAGTATCAGATATTGAAATGTTTGCAGAGAGTTCCAGAGCAATAGTTAATACATTGTGTAAAAATGGTTATACAGAAATAATAGAGAAGAAAATGGAAAGAGATCCATTTGAATCTAAAAATATTGAGCCTACTCAAAAATTAGAATTAAATGCAGAACAAGAAAATGCATATAATGTTATATGTAATTCAATGGAAGATTTGCTATTTTCGGAGTTTTTAATATTTGGAGTAACAGGTTCTGGAAAAACAGAAATTTATTTACAGTTGATAGAAAAAGCTTTAAATGAAGAAAAGTCTAGTATTTTGTTAGTTCCAGAAATTTCTCTTACACCACAAACAGTAAACAGATTTATTGCAAGATTTGGGAAAGATAAAATAGCAGTTTTGCATAGTAAATTATCTGTAGGAGAAAGATATGATCAATGGCATAAAATAAATGATGGTAAAGCCAAAATTATAATAGGAGCAAGGTCGGCAATTTTTGCTCCTGTAAAAAACTTAGGAATTATAATAATTGATGAAGAGCATGATAGCTCATATAAATCGGAAATGTATCCAAGATATAATGCTAAAGAAGTTGCAAGATATATAGCAAGACAAAAAAATATACCATTAGTATTAGGAAGTGCAACACCGGATTTAGAGACTTTTTATAGAGCTAAAAACGATGATATTGTTTTATTGGAACTTAAGAAACGTGCCAATGATGCAGTACTTCCTAAAATAGATATTGTAGACTTAAGAGAAGAATTAGCAAAAGGCAATAAATCAATGATTAGTACTAGACTATATGAAGAAATTGAAAAAAATTTGCAAGAGAAAAAACAAACAATTTTATATTTAAATAGAAGAGGTTTTTCTACTTTTGTAATGTGTAGAAATTGTGGATATACAGTTAAGTGTAAGAATTGTAATATTAATCTAACATATCATTCTAATACAAACAAATTAAAATGCCATTATTGTGGATATGAAGAAAAATTAGTAACAGTGTGTCCAAATTGTGGAAGCAAGCAAATTAGATATTTTGGAACAGGTACTCAAAAGTTAGAGTACGAGATAAATAAAATTTTTCCAAATGCTTCAACTATAAGGCTGGATGTAGATACAGTTACGAAAAAAAATTCTCATGAACAAATATTAGAAAAGTTTAAAAACGAAAATATTGATATATTAATAGGTACTCAAATGGTAGTAAAAGGACATCATTTTCCTAATGTTACATTAGTAGGTGTTATAGCTGCAGATGGAAGTTTAAATATAGATGATTTTAGAGCTAATGAAAAAACTTTTCAAATTTTAACACAAGTTGCAGGAAGAGCTGGAAGGGATAAAGAAACTGGTAGAGTAATAATTCAAACTTATAATCCAGACAATTTTAGTATAGAGTGTGCTAAAAAGCATGACTATAATTTGTTCTATAATACAGAAATAAGAATGAGAAAACAATTGAAATATCCTCCATTTTGCGATATAATATTAATTGGATTGACTTCAAATAAAGAAAAAGAAGTTATAAAAATATCTGAAGATATTCATAATTATTTAAAAAACAGAGTATTAAAAGAAAATATTGGTATAATACTATATAAAGCAGTTCCATCACCTATTGATAGGATAAAAAATAAATATAGATGGAGAATACTTATAAAATGTAAATTTTCAGATGATATAATAAGCCTTATTAACGATACAATAGATAAATATTATAGTCTAAATAGTAAAAATGTAAGGATTACTATAGATTTAAATCCAGAAAATATGATGTCATTGTAGTAAATGAAAGGAGGCAAAAATGGCAGTAAGACAAATAAGAGAATATGGAGACGAAATATTAAGAAAAAAGGCAAGAGAAGTTGAAGTAATTGACGATAAAATAAGAGAACTAATAGAAGACATGTTAGAAACAATGCATAAATATAATGGTGTAGGATTAGCTGCACCACAAGTAGGAATTTTAAAAAGGATTGTTGTTATTGATTTATATGATGGTAATGAACCATTAAGATTAATAAATCCTAAAATTTTAAAAACAAAAGGCACACAAGAAGTAGAAGAAGGATGTTTGAGTTTTCCTAATCAATATGCAAAAATGATTCGTCCAGAAGAAGTAACAGCAGAAGCTTTAAACGAAAAAGGAGAAAAAATTAAAATAAAAGCGAAAGGACTTTTAGCACAAGCTATATCGCATGAATTAGACCATTTGGATGGAATTTTATTTATAGATAATATGCTTCCTGGAACTTTAGAATATGTTGAGCCTAAAGAAAATTAAAGAAATTTCATGTTATGAGGAGGAACTATAATTGTTAAAAATAGTTTTTATGGGGACCCCAGATTTTGCAGAGGAGTCATTAAAAAGAATTTATGAAGAAGGATATGATATTAAAGCAGTAGTAACAAATGTAGATAAACCTAAAGGAAGAGGGATGAAGCTTATTCCTTCTCCTGTAAAGGTATTTGCAAATGAAAAGAATTTAAAAGTATATCAACCAGAAAAAGTGAAGAATAATAAAGAATTTGTTGAAGAAATTAAAAAATTAGAACCTGACGTAATTTGTGTAGTTGCATATGGTAAGATAATTCCTAAAGAAATATTAGAAATTCCAAAGTATGGTTGCATAAATGTACATGGGTCATTACTTCCTAAGTATAGGGGAGCTGCACCAATACAATGGGCTGTAATTAATGGAGATAAAGAAACTGGTATTACAACAATGTATATGAACGAAGGAATGGATACTGGAGATATGATTTTAAAAGAGAGTGTAACAATTGGAGAAAATGAAACTACTGGAGAACTTTGGGATAGATTATCTAAAGTTGGGGCAGAGTTATTAGTTAAAACATTAAAGTTAATAGAAAAGGGTGATTTTAGTAGAGAAAAGCAAGGAGAAGATTATACTCTTGCACCAATGTTAAAAAAAGAAATGGCTAGAATAGATTGGCAAAATAGTTCTGCAAATCAAATTAAAAATTTAATAAGGGGATTAAATCCAATAATGGGAGCATATAGCTTATTAAATGGAAAAAAGATTAAGTTTTGGAGAGCTGAAGTAATAACAGAGGAAGAATTAATTAAATTATTTCCAGAAATGCAAGAATATAGCTACAAACTAAAAAATATTGAGCCAGGAACAGTACTTTTTTCAGATAGTAAATATGGGCTATATATAAAAGCGAAGGATGGAATATTAAAAATTATAGAAATACAAGGAGAAAATGCTAAAAAGATGAACATAAATGATTTTTTACGAGGAAATGAAATATCTGTAGGAAGTATTTTCACTTGATAATACAGGGCTGAATGAAAATAGTTGCAAAATTTGTAATATAATAGTATAATATAATATGTGTAAATAAATTTATGTTAAGTAAGAATAAATTAGTAATGTAGATGCATAATATTATATATATATTAAAAAGGAGAATAATATGGATTATTTATATATGATTCAGCAAGCCTTAGTTTGGGTATTAACTATATTTTGGTTATATCAACTATTAATTAGTATATGCTCACTTGTAAAATTGAAAGACAAACCAATTTTAGAGGAAAAAACTAATAAGTTTATGGCTATTATACCTGCACACAATGAGGAAAATGTTATTGAAGCTTTAATAGAAAGTTTAAATAAGCAAGATTATCCAAAAGATCATTATGATATTTATGTTATTGCTGATAACTGTACAGATAGAACTGCAGAAATAGCTAGAAAACATGGAGCAATAGTTTATGAGAGATTTGATGAAGAACATAAAACGAAAGGTTATGCACTTCAATGGTTTCTAAAACAAAAAATTGAAGAAGATGCTCCATATGATGCTTTTTGTATTTTTGATGCTGATAATATTGTTGATAAAAACTTTTTAAAGGCAATGAACAAAAAATTATGCCAAGGAGAAGAAGTAGTACAAGGTTATAGAGATATAAAAAATCCTACAGATAGTTGGGTATCAGCTGGATATGCACTATTTTACTGGACAATGAATAGATTTTATCATTTAGCAAGGTATAATTTGGGACTATCCCCATTAATAAATGGAACAGGCTTTATGGTAAAATTTGATGTAGTAAAACCAGAAGGATGGAACACTAATACTCTTACAGAAGATATAGAATTCTCTTTAAAGAGAATTATTACAGGTAAGAGATTAGGCTGGGCTACGGATGCAATAGTATATGATGAACAACCAGTAGGATTTAAACAATCATGGAAACAAAGAACTAGATGGACAGTTGGGCATATTCAATGTATGAATGAATATACTAAACCACTTGCAAGTGCAGTAAAAGAACATAAAACAATGATGAATTTTGATGGGCTTTTATATATTCTTGGTAGTATACCAATGTTCGTTCTTACTATAGTTTTATTAATTTTAAATTTTGTTATATTTGCTGCAAATGGAATGACAGTAACAGATTTAATGATTAACTGTTTAAGATATTTAATACCTACTTTCTTGCTACCAATCTTTACAGCATTGTTAATTATGATTTTAGATAAAAAGCCAATTAGACCAATGATTAAAGGACTATTATGTTATCCATTATTCCTAGGTTCATGGATTTTAATTAACTTTAAATGTTTATTTAAACGAGATACAAGTTGGGATAAAATTGAGCATGTAAGAAATGTAAAAATTAATGAAGTATAAAAATATAAAATTCTCTTGTAAATATAATAAAATAAATTACAAGAGAATTTTTTGTACTGTATAAAAAGTTGACAAATATATAATTATTTAGTTAAAATATATAAATATTATATTTAATGTATACGAGGAGGCAATATGAAAAAGATATTCGAAAATAAAAAGCTAATACATATTATAATCATTGTAATAGGAATTATATTTATATCATTAGCTGGTTTTCATAATGCAATGTGGTTTGATGAATCATATTCTGTAGCAATTTCAAACCACAACTTTAGCGATATATGGAATATCGGAGGGCATGATGTACATCCAGTACTCTATTATTGGATTTTACATATAATTAGAATGATATTTGGAAATAATATAATGATATATAAGTTATTTTCAGTTTTAGCTTTATCAATTTTAGGAATATTAGGATACACACATATAAGAAAAGACTTTGGAGAAAATATTGGCATATTATTTTCTTTTTTAGTATTTTTCCTTCCAGTAAATGTAATATACGCAGTACAGATAAGAATGTATCCATTAGCAATGCTTTTAGTAACATTAACTGCAATATATGCATATAGGATATATAAAAATAAAGAGAATAAAAATATAAAAAACTGGATATTGTTTGGAGTATTTAGTTTAGCCTCGGCATATACACATTATTATGCTTTAGCTGCAGCAGTAATGATAAATTTAGTAATGTTAGTATTTCTTATAAAAAATGCTTTAGCAAACAAAAAATTTACACATAATTTAAAAGCATTTATAATTGTTGGAATCATACAAATTTTAGCTTATATTCCATGGCTTATATATTTATTATTGCAAGCAAAACAAGTATCTGCAGGATATTGGATAGAAATAAAATTTCCTGGAACTTTTATAGAAATGTTTACATTTCAATTTACAGGAAATCTAGAAACAGCAATATATGTACCAAATTATATTGCAATAACATATGGTATTTTAATATGTGCTTATGTTATCTATCTATTTATAAAAAATAAATCATCAGACAAAGACAAAAATAGACCAGGAAAATTTGCAATATTAATTTATGGTTTAGTAATATTAGGTGTTAGTGTTGCATCAATTATTGTAGGTAGATCTATTCTCTATGCTCGTTACTTATTATGCATAACAGGATTATTTATATTTTTCTTAAGTTATATTTTAGGCAAATATGGAAATAAATATTTCATTGCAATAATATGTGTACTTACATTATCTATTTCAACATATATTAATATAAATTTAATTATAGAAAATTACGATAGTAGTAATGAAAAACCAATAGAGTATATTAAGCAAAATATACAAGAAGGAGACATAATAGTTTATGGTAATGAAGGTAGTGCATTTGTGGTTTCTGCAAATTTTCCAGATGTAAAACAATATTTTTGGGATCAAGCTTATTGGCAAGTAGATGAAGCTTTTAAAGCTTATGGACCTAATATGGAAATAATACATGATTTAGAAGTATTAAAAAATTATAAAGGTAGAATTTGGGTCATAAATACTACAAATTATGCTATTGCTACTTCATTACAAGATGAATTAGGAGCAGATATAATAGAAAAAGAAGAATTTAAAACAGCTTATGAAGATTATGAATATACAATTGCTTTGGTAAATTTGGAATAAAATATAATTATACTTTTTTACTGCATTTTCTTGCTAGCTGTTACATAAAATGTTATAATCTTATTTGGAGAGTGAAAAAAATGAGTTTAGAAGGCAAAACTAAAGTGTATGCTTTTGTAGGCCCATCAGGAACGGGAAAAAGTTATAGAGCACAATTAGTAGCAAATGAAAATAATATTCATTATATAATAGATGATGGATTATTAATAAATGATAATGATGTTATAGCAGGAAATTCAGCTAAAAAAGCACCAACCAAAATTGAAACAGTAAAAAAAGCTATTTTTATAGATAAAGAAGATAGAAATAAAATGAGAGAAGCACTAAAAAAAATTAAACCTGCATCAATTTTAATATTAGGAACATCTGATGGAATGATAGAAAAGATAACAGAAAATTTGGGTTTGTCTAAACCTCAAAAAACTATATATATAAATGAAGTGGCAACAGAGACAGAAATGGAAACTGCAAGAAGAATTAGAACAACAGAAGGGAAACACGTAATTCCAGTACCAACTTTTGAAATAAAAAGAGATTTTGCAGGATATATATTAGATCCTTTGCAAATATTTAAATACAGAAGAAATAATGAACCATATATTTCTGAAAAATCTATAATAAGACCAACTTTTAGTTACTTAGGAAAATTTACAATTTCAGATACTGTATTTAGACAAATTACTGAATATGTTGCAAAGAAAACAGAAGGAATACATCGAGTATCTAGAGTGCGTGTAGAAAACACTGTAGGAGCAACTAATATATATGTAGAAGTTTATGTTATATTTGGATATAACATTGTAAATGTATTAAGAGATTTTAAACAAAAGGTAAAAAAAGAAATTGAAAGATTAACAACAATGAATGTGCAAGAAGTATCAGTTGTTGCAAAAGGAATACATATGCCAGATAATGCAGGCAAATAATCTAAATAAGGTGGGGAAGAATATGTCATTTGTAGTAGCAATAGATGGCCCAGCGGGTACAGGAAAAGGAACAGTAACAGAAATATTATCAAAAAAGTTTAAATTAGTAAACATTGATACAGGAGCAACATATAGATGTGTAACTCTAGATATGTTAAATAAAAATATAGGAATAGATGAATTAGATAAAATAAAAGATTTATTAAATAAAATTCAAATAGAGATAAAAAGAGAAAATGGTAAACAATTAGTTTATTTAAATGGTGAAGATGTAACAAAAAAAATTAGAAGTAAAGAAGTATCTGAATTAGTTTCACAAGTTTCTGGAATAAAAGAAGTAAGACTAAGTATGGTAAATCTTCAAAGAAAAATGGCCGAAGGAAAAGATGTAATAATGGAAGGAAGAGATATTAGTACTTATGTGTTTCCAAATGCAGATGTAAAAATTTATCTTGATGCAGATTTAGAAGAAAGAGCTAGAAGAAGATATAACCAAAATAAAGAAAAAGGAATAAAAATGTCTTATTTAGAGATTCTAGAAAACATAAAAAAAAGAGATGAAAATGATAAATCTAAAGAAATAGGAGCTCTAAAAGTAGCAATGGATGCTGAAGTTATAGACAGCACTAATATGAGTATTGGACAAGTTGTAAGAGAAATAAGCAATATAATCGAAAAAAAGAAAAATGAAATAAAATTACAAAAAAAAATCTATAAAGTTCGTAAAGAGACTACATGGAAAAAATTTGTTAGAAAAATTATAAAAGTAGTTTTATCAACAATATACAAAATTGCTTTTAGGGTTAAAATTACAGGAAGTGTTCCAAAAGATGGAGCATATATTATATGCTCAAACCATATTAATTACTTAGATGCTGCTGCAATTGTGTTATTTAATAAAAGAAAAGTTAATTTTGTGGCAAAAGAGGATTTATTTACTCATGGAATATTAATGTGGCTTGGACATTTATTTGACGCTATTCCAATTAAAAGAAATATGCAAGATATAGAAGCAATGAAAAGATGTTTAAAAGTATTAAAAAATGGCGAGTTATTAGGAATATTTCCAGAAGGAACACGTAAAGGAATGGAAAAAAATTTAAAAGCTAAAAATGGAGCAGCTTTTATGGCGATGAGAGCTAATGTAAAAGTTATTCCTGTAGGTATTCATGGAACTTTTAAACCTTTTAGCAAGGTATATATTAATTATGGAGAACCAATGGATTTAAGTGAATATAATAAAGAAGAAATGGATAAAGCAACAGAAGAAATTATGGAGAGAATAGTTATGTTGACAAAAAAAGAAGATTAGATTATAATAGAGAAGTTAATATATTTGAATTTATGAGGAATAGGAGTAATATTATGAATAACCCAAATATAAGAAATGTAGCAATAATAGCACACGTAGATCATGGAAAAACTACATTAGTAGATGCTCTTTTAAAACAAAGTCATGTTTTTAGAGAAAATGAGCAAGTAGATGAAAGAGTAATGGATTCTAATGATTTGGAAAAAGAAAGAGGTATTACAATTTTATCTAAAAATACATCTGTAATGTATAACGGAGTAAAAATTAATATTGTAGATACACCAGGACATGCTGATTTTGGAGGAGAAGTAGAGCGTGTTTTAAAAATGGTAGATGGTGTACTTTTATTAGTAGACGCATTTGAAGGACCAATGCCTCAAACAAGAGAGGTGCTAAAAAAATCATTAGCTTTAAATTTAAAACCTATAGTAATTATAAATAAAATTGATAGACCTGGAGCAGAACCTTTAAAAGTAGTAGACCAAGTATTAGAATTATTTATAGAATTAAATGCTAATGATGAGCAATTAGATTTCCCTGTAATATATGCATCAGCAAAAAATGGAATAGCAAAAATGCATCTAGAAGATGAAAGCAATAATGTTAATTGTATTTTTGATACTATTATTTCAAATATAGAAGCACCAAATTGTGATATAGATGGAACAATGCAAATGTTAGTATCTAATATAGATTATGATGACTATTTGGGTAGAATTGCAGTTGGAAGAGTAGAAAGAGGAACAATTGATTCTGGAATGAGTGTAGCTATTTGTAAAAAAGATAAAACAGAAAATGGAAAAATAGCTAAATTATTTACTTATGAAGGTTTAAAAAGAGTTGAAACAGAAAATGTATCTGCTGGAGATATAGTATGCTTATCTGGAATATCTGATATTAATATAGGAGATACAATATGTGATATTAATAATCCAGAAAAAATACCTTTTGTAGATATTGATGAGCCAACAGTATCTATGACTTTTAGTGTAAATAATGGACCATTTGCAGGAAAAGAAGGACAATTTGTTACATCTAGACATATTAGAGATAGATTAATGAAAGAACTAGAAAGAAATGTAAGCTTAAGAGTTAAAGAAACTGATTCGGCAGATAGCTTTGAAGTTTGTGGACGTGGAGAGTTACATTTATCTGTATTAATCGAAACAATGAGAAGAGAAGGATTTGAATTATTAGTATCACGTCCTAAGGTTATTTTTAAAGAAATAGATGGAGTAAAATGTGAACCAATAGAACGTTTAGTAGTAAATGTTCCAGATGATTGTATAGGAAATGTAATTGAAAAATTAGGTAGAAGAAAAGCCGAAATGGTTAATATGGAACCTGTAGAAGCAGGACATACTAAAGTTGAATTCAAAATACCAGCTAGAGGATTAATTGGATATAGAACTGAATTTTTAACAGATACAAAAGGCGAAGGAACAATGAATAGTATATTTGATTCATATGAACCATATAAAGGAGAAATACAAGCAAGAACACGAGGAGTTTTAGTTGCATTTGAACAAGGAGTATCAGTTACATATGGATTATATAATGCACAAGAAAGAGGAGAGCTATTTATAGGAGCTGGTGTAGAAGTTTATGAAGGAATGATTGTGGGAATAAACGCAAGAAATGAAGATATTTCAATTAATGTTTGTAAAGAAAAACATTTAACTAATACTAGAGCTTCTGGATCAGACGATGCACTAAGATTAGTTCCACCAATAAAATTATCATTAGAAAAAGCTATAGAATTTATACAAGATGATGAATTAGTAGAAGTGACACCAAAAAATATTCGTTTAAGAAAGAAAATACTAGATAGTAAAACAAGAGAAAGAGAAGCTAGAAGAAAATAAATGGGAAATAGTACCAAAAAAGTTTGTCTTATTTGGTACTATTATATTATATATTTCAAAATATTTTGTACCTTAAGGAAGGAATGAGATAAAAGAATGAATAAAATAGAACTAGAAAAAATAAAACAAGAGGCTTTACAAGATAATATTCCTATAATAATGGATGACACTTTAGAAATAATAAAAAAAGAATTAAATGATAGAGCTCCTAAAAGGCTACTAGAAATAGGAACAGCTGTAGGATATTCAGCTATTTGTTTTTCTGAATTCTTGGCAGAAAATGGGGAAATAGATACAATAGAAAGAGATGAAGAAAGAGTAATAAAAGCAAAAGAAAATATAAAAAGAGCAGAAGTAGAAAATAAAATAAATATACTTGCAGGAGATGCTTTAGAAATTTTACCTAAACTTAATAAAAAATATGATGTTGTATTTATAGATGCTTCTAAGGGAAAATATCCTTTTTTCTTGGAAGAAGCATTAAGACTTCTAAATGATAAAGGAATTATTTTTGCAGATAATGTTTTATATAAAGGGTATGTTATGAGTGATTATAATAAACATAAACAAAGAACTGCTGTTAGAAATTTGAGAGAATTTATTAAAAGATTACAAGAAAATGAAACATTAGAAACAAATATTTTAGAAGCTGGAGATGGATTAGCTATAGCAAAGAAAATATAATTAGAATAAAAAAAGGTTCCTTTATAGGAACCTTTTTAGGACTAATTAATAACCCTCGAGTAGCAACTCTGTAAGGTGTGCTTCCATGAGCCAATCCCTTATCTTAGTACGAAGTGTTTCTTCTTCAATAAATGGAATAGGGTATTGTTCAATTATTGCTTCATCAACCAAAGCCTCTAGTATTCCATAATCTAAGATTTGTTGTGCTTGCTTGAAACGCGAAAGCCATTCTCTGTACTCATATTCTTCTTCCCGTTTTTGCATGTCTTCGAGATAACCCATAAAACAATCCTCCCTAATAAATTTTAATGAAAACATTATACTATAATTCGACAAAAATGTCTATAAAATTACATTAAATATCTAACACATGATAAAATAGTATCTGCTATAAGAATAATAAATAGAATATGTACTACTGATATTTGTAATTTATATGGGATTTTTGATAATAACAAATTTATTTTCTTTTTAAAGAAAGGATATACAAAATTTATAAATAATATTGCTATAATTCCCCATGCAAATGAATAGAAAATACTAATACGTCCATTTAAATTTAGAACTTCTTCTGTATAATCCCACCATTTTAAAGAAAACATTGCTTCCATTCCAAAACTTACTAAATATTCAAATACTGAAAAAATTACAGCAGAATATATAAAAAGCTTAAGATTATGCTTTTTGTATGTGCTAAAAAATATTATTAAAATTAAAGCACCCCAACCATAAATTGGACAAAGAGGTCCATATAGAAAACCTCGTTTTGTAAAATGCCCCAATGAATAGAAACTAAAAGCAGTTTCCAAAAGCCATCCTATTATTGCAAAAATTAAAAAATATAAAAAATATGTATATATACGAGGCAATCTTTTTCTAACAGGTTCTTTAACAGTTTCTTTTGTATTTGTTATTTCATTTTTAGTAATATTCTTCTCTTTTTTCATACTAGTCTACAACCCCTTCAAAAAATTCCCTTATATAATATCAAATTTTCAAGAAAAATGTCAATGGGGAGTCATTTTCATTGACATTTGGCATATAAGTTAATATAATATATGAAAAATATAGGAGAGTATTATGAAATTAAATATAGTATTAGTCGAGCCAGAAATACCACAAAATACAGGTAATATTGCAAGAACTTGTGCAGCAATAGGAGCAAAGCTTCATTTAGTTTATCCATTAGGATTTAATATATCAGAAAAAGCTGTAAAAAGAGCGGGATTAGATTATTGGGATAAATTAGAAATTGAAGAACACTTGTCTTTTGAAAAATTTTTGGAGAAATATAAACCAGAAGAAAATAATATGTTTTTTGTTACAACTAAAGGAAAACATGTTTATTCAGAGCCAAGTTATAAAAACATGGAAGAAGTTTTTGCATTATTTGGAAAAGAAACAAAAGGCTTACCAGAAGATATATTATTAAAATATATAGATAAAACGATTAGAATTCCAATGAGACCAACACTTAGATCTTTAAATTTAGCAAATTCAGTTGCAATAGTAGCATATGATATTATAAGACAACATGATTTTGAAAATTTAGAAGAGATAAGTGGATATTTTAATGATAGATTGCAAAAATAAAATTATAAAAAATTAATATAAATATTAGAGTAAAGGATGTAGATTAAATGAAAAAACCAGAATTATTAGCACCAGCCGGTTCATTTGAAAAGGCCAAAACAGCATTTATGTATGGAGCAGATGCTGTATATTGCGGAACAGGAACATTATCATTAAGAAGTAGAGCAGAGGTAGATGATAGTGATTTAGCTAAAACAATAGAATATGCTCATAGTATAGGTAAAAAAGTATATGCAGCTATAAATATTTATGCTTGGGATGAATATTACGAAGAAATAAAAAAGCAAGCAAAAATGTTAAATGAAATAAAAGTTGATGGAATAATAGCTTCTGATGGTGGAGTAATAGAAATTTTGAAAGAATATGCTCCAGATATAGATATACATATAAGTACACAAGCTAATACAGTAAGTTATCATTCTGCAAACTTTTGGTATAAGAATGGAGCTAAAAGAGTTATATTAGGCAGAGAAATGAATAAAGAACAAATAAGAGAAATAATGAAAAACAAACCTACAGATTTAGAAGTAGAAATTTTTGTTCATGGGGCAATATGCTTTGGATATTCTGGAAGATGTTTCTTAAGTGACTTTTTAGCATCTAGAAGTGCAAATTTAGGAGATTGTGCTCAAAGTTGCAGATGGGCATACAATGTATATGTTGAAGAACATAATAAACCAGGCAACTTAATGCCAGTGGAATATGATGAAAAGGGAACATATATTTTTTCATCAAAAGATTTATGTTTAATAAAAGAAATACCAGAAATTATAGAAATGGGAATAGATAGCCTAAAAATTGAAGGAAGATTAAAAACAGAATATTATTTAGCAAGTGTAGTAAATAGCTATAGAAATGCTATAGACGATTATATGAAATCTCCAAAAGATTATGATTATACAAAATATTTAAAAGAATTAGAAAAAACTAAAACTAGGGGACTTACAACATTTTATTTTAATGATAGAAACAATAAGGATTTTCAAGAATATGATGGAAAACAGTATAATCCTTCATATGAATTTGGAGGAAAAGTATTAGAATATTCTAAGGATAAATCAATTATTGAGATTAAAAATAAATTAAAAGTAGGAGACACAATGGAAATATTAATACCAGAGAATATAACTCCATATGAGTTTGTAATAGATGAGCTCTGGGATACTGATACAGATGAAAATGTAGATTTTGTAAACCCAGGAAAAGCTGGACAAGCAATTAAATTAAAATTACCTATAGAATGCAAGAAGCGGTTGGATATTAAGAAGAAAAAAATAAAAGGAGCCATTTGACTCCTTTTATTTTAATATGATACATCAGGAGAAACTATTTGAAATATTTTTTTAGTTCTACAGAACAGTTGCCCATTTCTCGTAAGGAATCATCTAAACTAAGAAGCCTTTCATATACGGTATTCACCATATTTTCCACACCAAATACATCTGGGTCTCCATGGGAGCTTTGATACAGATAACATATAATCTGATTAAGATTCTCATTTTCTTGCATCAACACTGTAATCAAATTTTTAATATCTGCAAGATTGGCTGAGGTTAACATTTCTTTTTCCATATTTTTTCCTCCTGTCATATTCCTAATGTACATATTCTAAAATAAATTATATCATAAATAGAATAAATGAGCAATTATGCCTATTTTTCACTTTTTAGCTATTCTTTTAATTCCTTTGATAATTTTCCAATAGCTTTAGTTTCTATTCTGGAAACATAACTACGTGAGATGCCCATCATTTCAGCAATTTCGTGTTGGGTTTTAGGTTTTTTTCCGTCCAAACCAAATCTAAGTTCAATTATAGATTTTTCTCTATCCTTTAGTACTTCCTTCATTTTTTGATATAGTTTTTTTATTTTAAATTTTAAATCTACTATTTCTTCTATACTTCTCTCATCATTTTCTATAACTTCTTGCAAAGTTACAGTATTATCATCCTTATCTTTTCCAATAGGATCTTCTAAATATACTTCTGAATTTAGTTTTTTGGAACTTCTTAAATACATTAAAATTTCATTATCTATACATCGTGCAACATATGTAGCAAGACGTACTCCTTTAGAAGACTCAAAACTATTAATTCCTTTTATCAATCCAATTGTTCCTATAGAGATTAAATCATCTTGCTCTGCCTTTACAGTAGAATACTTTTTGCAAATATGTGCAACTAATCTTAGATTTCTCTCTATTAATATATTTCTAGCTTCTTCATTACCTGCTTTCATAAGATCTAAATATTCTTTTTCTTCTTTCGCAGATAAAGGTTCTGGAAACAAATTATTATTTGAAATATATCCTAATAAAAATACAGCAGATTTTAAAAATTCAAAAAAGGTTATGGCACCTAAACTTCCACACAATGATGCTAACATAAATACACCTCCGTTTTCTTATACATAAATTATATGTAAAAAGAAATTAAAAGTGCATGCCCATAAAAAATATATAATAAAAGTTTATAGTAATATATGTTAGTATTTTTTCATAATTTATTATATGAAAAAAATTAAAAAAGGAGATTAAAATATATTAAATGATTAAAAGATTTTTGGTAGGAATATTATTAGGAAGTGGTGCTATACTCCCAGGAATTAGTAGCGGGGTACTTTGTGTTATATTTGGAATGTATGATAAGTTAGTAGATTCAATATTAGGGTTATTTAAAAATTTTAAAAAAAATTTTATATATTTATTTCCAATTGCTGTAGGAGGATTTTTTGGAGTTTTTGCAGTAAGTAATGTATTAAAATTCTTTTTTAACAATTTCCAGGCACAAACTAAATTTTGTTTTATTGGTTTAATTTTAGGAAGTATACCAATTTTAATAAAGAAAATAAACACAGAGCGAACATTTAAAATGAGATATCTAATTTTTACTTTTTTCTCTTTCATTCTAGGATATTTCTTAGTAATTTTAGAAAGAAACTATAATTATAGCGAAGGATATAACTTTTTCTCAAACAATTTTCTAATTCTTTCTGGATTTTTAATGTCTATAGGAATAATTGTACCTGGTGTTAGCAATACATTAATTCTAATGTGTTTGCGGAGTTTATCCTACATATTTAAATGCTGTATCTACATTAAATTTGAGTGTATTAATACCATTAGGAATAGGTGTAATTATTGGAAGTATAGTATTTTTAATATTAATGAAACTATTATTAAAATATTTTTACATGCCAACTTATTATGCAATAATAGGATTTACACTAGGAAGTGTTTTAGTTTTATACATTCCACTAGGTTTTAATTTACAAGGAATTACATCTGTACTATTTTTAATAATAGGATTTCTAATTGCTAATAAATTAGAAAAAATTAATGTTAGCAAATAATCATTGTAAAATTGTAATTAATATGTTAAAATGTTTTTTGTTATATAAAATTAAAATAAAACACAAAAAATAGGAGAAAAAAATGTACAATAAATACAACAAAAAAATTAGGAAAAATTTAACAAAATTTGTAGATGATTATGTATTAGTAGATATAGAAACTACAGGACTTTCACCAGTATCAGATGAGATTATAGAAATTGGTGCAATTAAAGTAGTAGATAATAAAATTATAGATACATATAATGAATTGATTAGAATAAATAGAAAGCTTTCAAATTTTATTGTTAATTTAACAGGAATAACAGATGAAATGTTAAAAAACGGAAAAATGCCAGAAGAAGTATTAAAGGGATTTGTTGATTTTACTGGAAACAATGTAATAATTGGCCATAATGTTAATTTTGATTTAGGTTTTTTATCAAACAAATGTAAAAAATATCTAGATTATGATTTAAATAATGATTATATAGATACAATGTATATGGCTAGAAAATTAGTGCCAAATAGTATTAATTATAAATTGGGCACTTTAGCTAATTTATTTAATGTTAGTTATGAAGGTGCACATAGAGGATTAAAAGATGTAGAAATTACATATAAAGTATATAATAGTTTAAAAAATTTATAATAATTAAAAATTTAGAAAAAAATACCAAAACTTAATTTTGGTGTTTTTTGTTGCTAAAATTTAGATTAAATATCATTCAAAAAAATGGAAAAATAAAAATAAAAAAAATTCACATAATAATAATGAAAAAAAATAAGGTGCCATTAAACCAATTTTTTCGAGTTAAAAATTAATGGAGAAAGGTGATATTATGACTAAAAAGTTATTAAGTATTGTATTAATTATATTTTTATTATTTTTTACATTGCAAATATCAGTAAATGCAGCTTCTATTCCACTAAATTCTGTAGATGTTACTGTTAGTGATACAAAAATTAGACCTGGCGAAAATGTAAAAGTAAATATTGATTTTGGTACAGAATTAGGAGCATATACATTTGATATAGCGTATGATAATAATATTTTTGAATATGTAAGTTCTGAAGGTGGAACTGAAGATGATAATGGAACTAGAGTTAGAGTAGTATTTTATGATTCTAGTGGTGGAACAAATCCAAGAACAAATATGTCTGTTACATTTAAAGCAAAAGATAATATAACAACAACTAATCCTACAGATTTTTCCGTAACAGCAGAAGGATTATCTAATAAAGATGCATCACAAGATTATGATGATATAACAAGTCCTATTAAAAAAAGTGTAACTGTAGAGCCAGACTATAAAGATTATACATTAAGTCTAAATTATGCAGGTTCAGTAATAGAAAATAAAGAAAAAGAAATGAAACTAATTACAGAATCTAGTATGGGAAAAAATTATGATCATGTAATTTTAAAAGCAGAAATAACATCTAAGCCTACAGATGCTGATGTTAAATTACTAGCTACAACTACTGTAAGACAAGAAGTAGATTTAATTCAAACCCCTTGGGGAGATCCTACTGGATATGCTTTAGGTGGAAAAGATGTTAAACAAGAATTAAATATAAGAGGATTATTTACAAAAGTAGGTGAATATACAATAAAAATAAGTCTTTTAGATAAAGACTCTGGTGATGCTCAAATAGCTACAAGAGAATTTAAAATAAATGTTATTGAAGAAGGAACACAAAACAATAATCCAGGACAAGGAAATAATTCAGAAAATAATGAAAATATAGAAAATGGACAAGGACAAAATAATGAATCAAATATACAAGAAAATAAGCCAGAAAATACACCAGAAACTTTACCAAAAACAGGTATGACAAAATATGCATATATAGTTATCATAATGGCTGTTTTAGGTACAGCATATATAATTATAGCTAATGCAAAAATAAAGAAAGATTAATATGATAAAGTAATTTAGCTACACATTTGACCAATGATAATAAATATAAATCATGAATCTTATGTGTGGCATTTTACATATATTCTAAAGATTGTAAAGGAGTTAAAATATTAATGATACGAAAAATATTAAAATTATTAATTATTTTAATTATATCAATTTTTATTGGAAATATTGCATATGGAATCTATAAAGAATTTAGCTTAAACGATACTCCAGAAAATCTAAATTTTATAAACACAATTTCAGAAGAAAACACACAGCCTGAAACAAAAAATAAATTAATAGAAAAAATAGAAGAAGAATATAAGGGGTATAAGGTAGATGCTAAATTAGAGATTCCAAAGATAAAGTTAAATACTTATGTATTTGAAGATTATGATGAAGAAGCAATGTGGTTATGCCCAACAAAATACTTTGGACCAGAACCTAATGAATCTGGAAATTATTGCATAGCTGCACATAATTATAATAAAGAAAATATGTTCAACCATATTATAGAATTAGAAAAAGGTGATTTAATTTCACTAAGTGATAATGTTAATGGAAAAACTATATATGAAGTATATGATGTATATAAAACAAATCCTAAGAATACAGAACCATTATCACAAGATACTATTGGAAAAACTACTCTAACATTAATTACTTGTAGCGATTACTCTAGTAAACGTATTATTGTTAAAGCTATAAAAAAATAGATTTTAAATAAAAAGAAAGGAATAGATGTATTTATGAAAAAGAAAATAATAATAGTTAGTATTATTGCAATATTAATATTAGTATTTTTTATAATATTTAGTATTTTTAATTTTAATGAAGTAAATACCAAAACTAAGTTTTCTAATTATATGTTACTATCAGATGAATTTCCTGCTAGCTATAAACCATATATAGATGAATTAAAAAAACAGTATCCTAACTGGGAATTTAAAGCTTTGGATACAAATTTGGATTGGAAATATGTAATAGATAATGAAAACGTATTTGGTAAAAATTTAGTACCAAAATCATATTCAGATAGTTGGAAAAATACTAAACCAGGAGAGTACAATGTAGAAGTAGATAGTGGTTGGGTAGATTCATCTAGAAGTGCAGTAGAATATGCAATGGATCCTAGAAATTTTTTAAATAATGTAAGAGTATTTCAGTTTGAAGAATTATCATATAATGCTAATACAAATACAATTGCAAGTATAGAAAAGATATTATATGGAACAGAATTCTATAATAAAATTGTTGAATATAAAAACTCTAGTGGAACTAATATTGTAACAAATAAAAAATATTCTGATTTAATTCTAACAGCTGCTAAAACATCAAAAGTTAGTGCTTTTCATTTAGCATCTAGAATAAAGCAAGAAGTTGGACCATTTTTATCACATAGTTCAATTAGTGGTACAGTAAAAGGATATGAGGGATTGTATAATTTTTATAATATAGGGGCTACAAGTTCTTCAGAACCAATGGGAGCTATAAAAAACGGATTACAGTATGCAAAAGATGGAAAAGGGGCAAGTACTGCAACAAAAAATAAATATTTAATTCCATGGAATACAAAAGAAAGAGCAATAACAGGGGGAGCAATATTTATAGGATCTAGCTATATAAATTTAGGACAAAATAATATATATCTACAAAAATTCCATGTTAGTGATGTAAATGGAGGGGAACTTTTTTGGCATCAATATATGACAAATGTTTTAGCCCCATATAGTGAATCAAAGCTAATTTATAATGGTTATGCAAATAGTAATTTATTAAATTCATCAATGTCTTTTATAATTCCAATTTATGATAATATGCCAGAGCTTCCTTGTACAAGCCCATCAATTTCTTCTAGTGATTATAAGACAGATAATACTAAAGTTTATGCAAATGTACAAACAACACTTAATGTTAGAAGCGGACCTGGAACATCATATGAAATTTTAACAAGTGTAAAAAGCGGAGAAACCATGACAAGAATCGCAAAAGGAATACAAAAAGGAGAATTATGGGATAGAGTAAAACTTTCTAATGGATTAGTTGGTTATGTTTTTCAAAATTATTTAGAAAAAGTACCAGATGTGCAAATTGAAAAAATAGAACTTTCTGTAGATAAAAATACTATTAACAAAGGAGAAAGAACATTAGTTAAAGCAAAAATTACACCAAATGATGCTGTAGATAAAACTATAACATATAGTTCAAAAAACGAGAATATAGCAACTGTAGATTCAAATGGATATATATTAGGAGTTGGCGCAGGTACTACAGAAATAGTTGCAAAAGCAAAAAATGGAATAACAAGCAGTATAAAAATTAATGTATATAGCCCTGTAACTGATATTATTGTAGGAACAGAAAAAATTGTATTGCAAGAAGGAGAAAAATATAATTTAAATGCAGTAGTAGTACCAGATGATGCTAATAATAAAAAATTACTATATAAATCCGAAGATAGTAGTATTGTAGATGTGAACAATAGTGGAGAATTAACAGGAATATCAATTGGTAAAACAAATATAATAATAACAGCTGAAACAGAACAAATTACGAAAAATGTTGAAGTAACAGTTATAAAAAAATTAAATGAAGGAGAAATTTTATTAGATCCAAGCTTAAAAATTGAAGGAAATGAAATTTCTGGTTTAGAAAATAAATATAATACAGTAGATAGTATAAAACAAAAAATTAAAACAAATTATACAATAGAAATCTATAATTCAGATGGAGAAAAAATTGAAGGAAATAAATTAGTTGGAACAGGAAGTACAATTAGAATATTAAATGGCAACAATTTAATTATAGAATACAAAGTAATATTATATGGAGATGTTAATGGGGATGGAAAAATTAATAGTATAGATTTATTGGTATTACAAAGACATATATTAGAAATTAACAAATTTAGTGGAGCATTTTTAAAAGCAGGAAATATTAGAAAAAATGGAAAAAATCCTAGTTCAGTTGATTGTTTATTAATTCAAAGATATATTCTAGGGTTACAAAATATTGAACAAAAATAGTTTCTATAGATTTCAGATCTAAATAAAAATAAAGGAATGTGATTAAAATGAAAAAAATTTATAAAATTTTAATTTTAATTGTTGTAATAATATGTATATTTAATATAAAAAGTCTAGCAAAATCAGAAGTTTCATTATCAGTAAATAGTAAAAACATTAATATTGGAGATGAGTTAACTCTAAATATAAATACTAATAATATTAAAGCTGCTGCATGTACTATTTGGCTATATTTTGATAATCAGATTATAGAATATAGTGATAATATAAATAATGTAAATGTTGTAGATAATAGAATAATTTATACTTGGGTTTCTGAAACAGGAACAAATATAGATTTATCAGAACTTTTGCAAATAAAAATGAAAGCAAAAAAAGAAGGATCTACTTCAGTTGCTATTATAGGAGAAATATATGATGAAAAAGGAAATAAATTAGATCTTCAATATAAACAATTAGAAATTATAGTAGGGGGAAAAAATAAGGAATCAGATATAAATACTGAGAAAAATAGTAATGTTAGTAGTGAGAATGTAGATTTAGATATACTGAGACTCAGTGAAGAAGGAATAAATCCCAATTTTAATCCTAATATTACAGAATATTATATGATTGTAAATAAGAATGTAGAAAGTATTGATGTGACTGCTATACCTAAAAATAATAATGCAAAAGTTCAGATTACTGGAAATAATAACTTAAAAAAAGGTGCTAATAAAATTACTATAAAAATAACTTCAAAAGATAATAGTAAAAATAAAGAATATATAATAAATGTTACAAAAACTAATGATATAAATAGTGCTAATGCAAATTTAGAAACTTTAGCAGTGGAAAATTTTACTTTATCACCAGAATATGAAGAAAATATTACAAATTACAATACAGAAGTTTCAAAAGATACACAAGAATTAAATGTTTTAGCAATACCAAATAATATGAATGCTAAGGTAGAAATAAAAGGAAATAAAAATCTGCAATATGGAAAAAATAGAATTACTGTTACTGTAACAGCACAAAATGGAGTTACACAAAAGAAATATTTAATAGATGTATATAAGAGAAACGAAGCAGAAGAAATAGAAAATGATAAAAAACAAAACGAAATCATTGAAAATGCCGAGCAAGTAGTAGAAAAAATGAGCGATTCTAGTAATGAGATATCACAAGACAGCATACAATATAATGAAGAAACACAGGAAAAAGAAAAGGAGATTATAGATTTATTAAGTATTATAGGATGTATTCTCTCAATTATGATTTTAGGGATTACTATAATAAGAATTATCAAAAACAAGAAAAATAAACACAATCCAGGTTAAATAAAAAGTTAAATGCCCGATTAACATAAGAAACGGGAAATTAGAGATAGACAAAATGTAGATAAATTGTCAATGAAAGA
>CAJFUM010000111.1 GCA_904420285.1 uncultured Clostridia bacterium
AAATAAAGATAGAAAAGGATATTTACATGTTACTCTTTTTAAAAAATGTAAATCATTTAATACTGGAGTACATAGATTAGTAGCAGAAGCATTTATACCTAATCCAAAAAATAAACCTCAAGTAAACCATATTGACGGAAATAAAGAAAATAATTGTGTAAACAATTTAGAATGGGTAACCAATCAAGAAAATATTGACCATTCTTGGAGAACAGGATTGAGAATTAAAGAAAAAATTTATAAATATGGAAAAGATAATATACTATCTACTAAAGTTAATCAATATTCATTAAGTGGAGATTTTATAAAAACTTGGTATTGTATAAAGGACATTGAAAGAGAATTAGGATTTGATAATAGAAATATATGTGCTTGTTGTAGACATAAGAAAAATATTGCTTATGGATATATATGGAGATATTACGGAGATAGTTCAGATTTATTTTATAATCCTAAAACTAAAAACAAATATTCCAAAAATTATTTGCATAATTTATAAAAATATGTTATAATTTTATTATCATTTTGAAAATTTTATAGCTTTCATAAGTTGAACTTGAAATATAGTTCAACTTTTTATATTTCAAGCAAAAATAAGACAATAAAGTATATGTCTAAGAAATAAAAACGTCTTAAAATCGATTCTCGTGCGTCATTCTCTGAAATCTTACAGTCGCAAGCATTACAGAGATGTTGACAATCAAAAAATCAAATAGTATAATAATATTGCATCTATTAGCCAAAGGAATAACCATTTAAGAAAACTTTTATGGTTATTTTTTTCTTTTTGTCTTGTAATGGCAAAATTAAAATGATATAATTTTATTAGGGCTAGATAGGAAGTAGCTATCCTATTGAAAGCACAACTCCATTCGTGTTGCCCTTCCTTTATCTGAATGGAGAGAATGGAGGGAAAATATGATATTTCAAATTTTTATAAGTATCTTGTTAGGTCTTATTCCAGAAGTCCTGTTCTTTACGTTATTTATAACATATACTAAAGGAATAAAAGAGAAAAGAGTAAAATTGTTTTTACTAATATCTATTGCATATATTCTATGCATGTTTATACAAAGATATAAAATATTTTATTATATGTTATTTGTCATATTAATATATTGGATAATGAAATTTTTGTATAAAAAGAAGACACAAATTATAGATGTATTTATAATTAGTCTAGGCTTTATATATGTGACTATTATTTCATTTTTAGGGTATATATTTTTCAAAGAAGATTTATCAAATTACTATTTTATGATGTTTATTGCAAGAATTCTATTATTTATACCTTTTATATTTAAAGATAAATTTAATATATTATATAAAAAATATTATAGTTTGTGGAACAGAAATGATGAAATAAAAAGACCTATTAAAAGTATAACACTAAGAAATATAAGCTTGGTAACAATAAATATTGCAATATTCCTTATGAATATATATGCAATATCTGTTATAAATTTTATACAATAAGGTGGTGTTAATATGCCAGTATGGTCAATTTTCGTATTCTGTAATACAGAAGAAGGAGAATAACACATGAAAAAGATACTTTACTATTTACCTAGTATTATCTTTAATGTTGTTGAAATTTTAGCGATTTTTATAGTAGGCATTTCGCTAAAATTAAAATTAGAGATAATCATTTTATTATTTGTTTTATTTGCAATGGTTAGGATAAAACTTGGTGGAGCAGTTCACTATAAAAATCCTATTAAATGTGCATTTTGGAGTTTAACTATATTTGCTTCTTTATTTCTTACCTCTTATGCGGGTTTAAAAATATCTTTACCGATAACTATCTTTTGTGGTTATATATTAACAACTAGAGGTAATGTAGATGATATGTTTCAATGGAAAAGAGAAAGCAATTATAATGATATAGATGAATTTATAAAATATTCTGTAACTGATGATAGAAAAGAAAAAATAAAAGAATTTGAACGAAAGTTAAAAATAGAAGAGCCACAATTATATGATATTTATTCTTTAAGGTTTAAAGAAGGATATAAACATTATGAAATACAGAAAATGTTAGATATCCCTGGAAGTAGATTAACTGAAAGATTAAATAGAATTGCAACATCATTCAGAATATATTGTAAGTAAGGAAAAAATCCTTACTTTTTTTATTTTTTTAACATAGTCGTACTGTCTTTTATTTTTATATTCTAGTATATTATTATTAGAGATTAGGTATTCGCCTATTAATATCTTCTCTCCGAATAGGCAACAGTAAAATAGTTGTCTATTTTTTTAGGCAAAGAAAGGAGTTTTGAAGTTTAAAATTGTATATGAGTGTTCCTCAAATGATACAACCTTCAAACTCTTTTTCTTTAATAAAGGAGGAACAAAAATGTTTAATTATAATAATTATATGCAACCACAAATACCTAGATATGGACAACCATATCAACCATATGCTAATCAAGCAGTACAACCACAACAACCTATACAACCTCAACCTGTTCAGCAGTATGCACCGCAACCTGTTTCAATACAAGGATTACAAGGAAAGACTGTTGACAGCATAGATGTTGTTAAAGCTATGGATATTCCTTTAGATGGTTCAGTAAGCTATTTTCCTTTAGTTGATGGAACTGCAATTGTAACAAAACAATTACAAGCAGATGGTACAAGTAAAACTTTAGTATATAAACCTAGTGAAGAAAAGAAACCTGAACAACAAGTAAAATATGTTACTCCAGAAGAGCTAAATAAAGCAATTAAGGATATTTCAGTTGATGATGATGAACTTGAAGAATTAAAAGAAGATGTAAGAAGTATTAAAAAACAAGTTAAAAACTTAACAGATAATATAAAAAAATAGGAGGAATAAATTATGAATCCAATAGAGATGATAAAAGGATTTATTGGAAAAGGAATGAACCCTCAACAAATATTAGGTAATGTTATGAAAAATAATTCTAATCCAGTATTCAACAATTTAATTGAAAAAGCTAAAGAAGGCGATACTAAAGGAGTTGAAACCTTTGCTAGAAATTTATTCAAAGAGCAAGGAAGAGATTTTGATAAAGAATTTGCTGAATTTAGAAAAAATTTTAAATAGGTTATTATAATAACAATAATAAATAAATTTAAAAAAAGGAGGAAAAAGTTATGAATTATGGTGATGGAGCTTTAAGTGCTTCTGATGTAGCTTTGTTAAACAATTGCGGAAGAAATAATTCAAATGACGGTTTCGGTGACGGAAACGGTGCATGGTAGATGCTGCCACTTTATAGGGTAACCTATATTGAAAAATCGAGGTATAAAACTGGAAAGCTGAGATGCTAATCAGAACCGAAGGCTATATTCAATATAGTCAGGGGCAACGCATAGATAGTGAAAAGATATAATCTATCCACGAGACCTCGACAACTGTTGACATACTAACATTTTGATAATATAATGATAATGGGGGGGATAATAATGAAAGGTCATTCTACTTATACCTTAGATGATTATATTATCACAATAGAAGGCGAAATCATAAATAAACATAATAATCATAAAATTAAGCCACAGCCAAACGGAAAAGGCTATTTAAGAGTAATTATAGGAAAAAAAAGATATTTTGTTCATAGACTAGTAGCACAAAAATATATTCCTAATCCAAATAATAAATTACAAGTAAATCATAAAAATGGAATAAAAACAGATAATAGAGTTGAAAATTTGGAATGGGTTACTAATCAAGAGAATAGATTACATGCTGTAAAAAATGGGTTACATTTAACTGGAAGTAAATGTCCATATTCTAAATTAAATGAAGATGATGTTATTTATATTTTGCAAAATAAAACACTAAGTAATAAACAATTAGCAGCAAAATTTAATGTAAGTGCTAGTTGTATATATGATATAAGAACAGGCAGAAGTTGGAAACAGTTGAAAAGATATGCTGAACTATCATAAAATGAAATGGTAGAAATAAAGAATAAAAAGTCTTTATGATAACAAATTGGGATTGTATTATTTCTAATATTCGCACTAGGTGGCTGGGGCAGAGGCTTCGGTGGATTTGGAGGAGGCTATGGAAGTGGCTTCGGAGGTTCTACTGGAGGAGTTACAGATGGATATGTTCTAGCTTCAGATTTTGCACAAGTAGATAGAAAATTAGATAGTATATCTAATGGTATTTGTGATAGTACATTTGCTTTAAATAACACTATGACAAATGGATTTGCTAATGTTCAAAATACATTATGTCAGGGCTTTAATGGAGTAAATAATGCTATTACAACTAATGGATATGAAACAAGGCTTGGAGTACAAGGCTTATCTGCTTCATTAGCTAGTTGCTGTTGTGACGTCCGTCAACAAATATCTGACTGCTGTTGTCAGGTAAATAGAGGCATTGACGGTATAAACTATAATATGGCTATGAATACAAACACATTACAAAATGCTATGTGCTTAAATACTAGAGATATTATAGATAATCAAAATGCTAATTACAGAGCATTACATGACGAAATAGTTGCTAACAGAATTGAAGATAAAAATGCTCAAATAGCTCAACAACAAAATGAAATTAATGCATTAAGATTACAAGCTAGTCAAGCTAACCAAAATGCTGTATTACAAGCTGCAATGGATGCTAATACAGCTGAAATAATTAGAAGAACTGGAAATGATTGCCCGATTCCTTCATATATTGTTCCAAATCCTAACTGTTGCTACAATTATAATGTAACAGGTTTTGGATACAATAATGGTTGCGGATGCAATTGTGGATGTTGCTAATTAAATAAGTGTAGTCCACTCACTTAAAAAAGTGTGATTTATTAGAGGTAGTAAATCATACTACCTCTATTTTTAAAGAAGGAGGCAAATATATGTCAAATTGCATAAATAATTGTAAAATTTGTTCAAAACTGATTTTTTCAAATGCTATTAATTTTGATACAACGACAAATACTTTAATTGTAGACCTACCACAAAGAAATTATAATAACTGTGAGAATTATTGTATAGTACTAGTACAATCAATACCAGCTAGTGCTACAATTAATGCTCCAGTAGTATTCTCTATTGGTGGTGGAGCAACACAATATCCATTTTTAAATTGTGATTGTACTCCTATTCTTGCTTCTCAAATAAGAACAAGAAGAAAATATAAGACTAAGGTAAGTACAGCTGTAAGTTCTGGTGTCTTTAAATATATAGGAAAATGTTGCTTACCAAGCAATTCAACTACTGTATTACAAAGTATACCTGCTCCTACTACAGCAGCTACACCAGCAACAACTGCTAATACTCCCAGTTAATTTATTAGGAGGTGCAAGTGATGGAAGAACAAGACAAATTAGTCAATCAAGAACATCAAGAGCAAGAGCAAAACAAAAAACTAAGTAAAGAAGTAAAAAAGACAGTAGAAGAAAAAATAAGTAAAATTCTCGAAATGGGAATACAATCAGATAATGTAGATTATCTATACAAATTAATAGATATTCATAAAGACATTGAAAATGAAGATTACTGGAAAGTAAAGAAGGAGGGTATTATGATGAGATACAGAGATAACTACGATGATGAATATGGCAATTATGGTAGAAGAATGAGAGACTCAAGAGGTAGATATATGGCTCGTGGAAACTACAGAGGTGGAGACATGATAGAAGATATGAGAGACATGTATGATGAATATTCTGAAAACAAAGAAGAATATGGTAGAGGAAATTACAGAGCTAAAGATGATACTATGAAAAGCCTAGACTATATGCTTAAATCTGTTGTTCAATTTATGCAAATGCTTGAAGAAAATGCTGACTCTGAGGAAGAAATGCAATTAATCAAAAAATATGCAAGAAAAATAAGTGAGATGTAAGCCTATGTATAAATATTATAATGCTAATGCTAATGGTAATTTTGTTAACGATTGCAGTATTAGGGCAATTTCGTTAGCTGAAAATAAAAGTTGGGGAGATACTTATGATGAATTAAGCAGAATTGCTAAGAAAAATGGCATTTTACTTGATGATGTTAATTTTATTGACCCACTTTTAGACAGTAGATATGACAGAGTAAGAACTTATCCTAAAGAAACTGTTGGCGATTTTGCTGACAGGCATCCTTATGGAATATATTTAATAACAATGAATGGACATATTACAGTATCTAAAAATGGTACTATATATGATACTTTTGATTGCAGGGATAGAATATTAAAATATGCTTGGGAAGTTTCAAGAAGATGAATTACCTAGCAATTATGATTTAGCATTAGGTTTCTTACAAGTTTTTGATGTTATTTTAAACATATCTCAAGTTAGTAATGATATACTTTTTAAAGAATTGCAAAAGCAAGATAAGGAATATCTTGAAAAAATTATCAAGCAAAATGAAGAAATTATTAAGTTATTAAAAAATAAAGAAGGCTGAAAAGCCTTCTACATACGGCGTGTTGACCGAGTAGTGAGGAGAATGTCTGCAAAACATTTTACAAAGGTGCAAATCCTTTACACGCCTCCATACTTGACATTATTCTTATAAAATGATACATTAAAAATGAAGGAGAAATCCCCCTTCATTTGTATTTTGCACTGGTAGAATAGCAGAAAGTTGTATAATGTATATGCAAAACTTCTGCTATTTTCTAATACATATTGTCTATTTCATTTTCTAACTTTTCCGCTTTTTCTAATAAAAACGACATTATATAAGTATAATTTTCCCAATTATCTTTATTTATTCTTTTAGAAAAATAAGATATGTATTTTTGATAAGCATGTAAAATATCGCATTTTTTCTGAAAAGCAATATTTTTTGTATGTTCTTCAATTTGCTTTTTATATTTTTCTTCTTGTATTTTTCTAATTTTATTCATATCAATTCTTCTATCTAAATCTAATCCTAAGTTAAAATCAATATTTATTTTCTTCATTGCATCTAAAAAAGATAAGTTAAATAAGTATTCTGTAAATTGAATTAAATCCCCTGTTTTATTGCATCCAAAACAATAGAATGTTTTATCATAAATCCTCATGCTTGCTGTTTTGTCATTATGGAAAGGACAGCATATCATTTTATTTTTTATTTTAAATCCATATTTATCTATAATATCTTTCATAGATAATAATTCTAAAATATCATCTTTCATTATTCTTCCACTCTTTCAAACAAATCTGATATTTCCATATCTTTATCAAATGCTTTTGTAATAGCATAAGCAGTAGTTTTACTACAGGTTAATTTCTCATTTTGAATTTTTGAAATATATTCTTGTGTTTTTCCTACTTTCTTCGCAAATGCTTTTTGATTTTCTATTGGTAATTTTTCTTTTAATTTATACATATTATTCTCCTTTCTCTTTTACTAGTTTTTCAAATTCTTTAATAATCTGTTCTTTATTTTCAATTCCATATTCGATTATCAATTGGGCTGTATTATTTTTAAACATTACTTCTGCCATTAAATCTATTTGCTTGTCTTTTTGTTGTAATTCTAATAAATTATTACTCATATCTGCTGTTTGTTTGTCAAAAGCTCTTTTTAATATATCATTTTCTTTTTGTAGTTTAGTTATAAGGTTTATTAATATCTCTATATTATATAATGCAAAATCTTCATCAAATAAATTATGCTTTGTTATACAATCTTTTAAATAAAGAATAGTTTGTTCTTCTTCTTTTGACAACATAGTTATTCCTCCTTTTTTCTGTATATCGTAAACATTTCAAAGCTTTCATTTTGATTTTCATAATCTCCTTGATATTTAATTTCAAGATTATTAAATTTAGCTGAATATTCTTTATTTTTTACCAAGTAATTTAAAATTCTTTCTAATTGTATTATTGTAACTGGTGTTATTATCATTTCTTCTATTTCTTCTTTATCCAATTAAATCACTCC
>CAJFUM010000112.1 GCA_904420285.1 uncultured Clostridia bacterium
TTCTTTAAAAAATATTTTTCTTTAGAATGAGTCCCTTGTCTAGGAATACTAAATACATTTCCTAAATTACTTACTTTATAAAGTCCTTCATATCCGACTACATCTTTCCATATTTCTTTCATATATTACCTGACCTTCTCCTGACAAAAAATATATATGAGGAAAGCTTGTCAGGTAGCTTTTCGATAAAGTAGCTACTCTTTATCTATCCTCATATATATTATATAACATTTTATATTTTATTTCAATTATTTAAATAACTTTTCAAAGGTTAATTTTCCAACAATTTTGTCTGCAGTTAAGCCATTATCGTTTTGAAATTGTCCTATTATTGTAGCTGTTTTACTTCCAAATTTCTTATCCATATCTATATTATATCCTTTTATGAATAATGCCATTTGAATTAGCATTGTAATATTTCCTTCTGCACCTTGTTTTACATTTATACAAGCTTTTTTTGTTTTTAAACCCCATATACCATCTACAGATAACCCTTTATTGTATTGTGTATTTAGTTCTGTTTGTAATCCTTTTATTAGTGCAGCTTTTGTTTTTGGTCCGTAAATATTGTCTAACGCCAATCTTGTGTTATAATGTCTATTTAGCCACTCTTGTATATCATAAATGCAATTTACTAATCCATCATTATATATGTCTGTTGTATTCTCTGCAGTATTTGAATTATCTGTAGTGTTTTCTGCAGAGTTATCTTCTACTGGTGCTTGACCAAGTTTTTCTCTTATTCTATTTAGAAATCCTTCCCAACCTTCATCAAGAATTCTATGAGGACAATATTTGCCACTAAAATCTTGATGCTTTTTAACTTGTTCAATTCCCCAGCCATATTGATTTAGCAATTGAACTATCAATTCTACTGCATTTGTTTTAGCTTTTTCCCATCTGTCTCCACCAGATTTAGAGTAACATATTTCTATTGCTATACCATTTCTATTTCCATTTCCGTTTCTTCCATCTCCTGCATTAAAAGAGTTTCTATTAAATGGTATTCCTTGAACTGCTTCTACATCGTCTACTGCTATATGAAAACTTGTAGAACTATTATTTGTTCTCATATAAGATATTTCATTATTTGCACTTGCGTCATTTGCTGTATTATGAACTATTAAAAATTTAGGTATCATTTCATAAGGGCACTTTAAACTATATTTACTTTCATCGACTAACATTTGTCTTATTTCCATAATATTATTCCTCCTTTTTGAAAGTATTCATCATTGATTTACCAACTTCAAATATTCCAACTGATACTCCTAGTAAAACGAATATATTAATTATTCCTGATACTATTCCTGCGAAATCAAATTGACCAACATATATTATTCTTATTATGCCTATAATTGCTGAGAATATTAACGAAAGCCATTTGGTATCAATATTTTGTGGTAAATATCTTTTAAATATTTCAGTTAATAAAGTAACTATTGCCGAACATCCTGCTATTGTTGCTAATATCTCAATACTAATAAAATCATTCATATTATCCCCTCCTTTCTAATAAAATATCTATTTTTTTATCTGTTGTTTCCATTTGATTTTGCAAAAGCTCTAATGATTTAGCTGTATTAAGATTTTGTTGTTGCATCTCTTTTAAACAACTTGATATTGTAGTTATTGTTTTACCTACAGTTTCAAGCGTTGTTTTAATTACTTCTTGATTTTCAGCAGTTTTCTTTTTATTGGTTACATAATCCCATAAGAATATAAAAACAATAACAAAACTAACACCATATGTGCCTACTAATTGGCTTATTTGACTTATTGTTTCCACTTTTTAATTTCCTCCTCTAATTGATTTACCTTTTCTTCTGATTGTATAATTCTATTTTTTACTTGCAACCATCTATCATTTCCACTATCTTTTCTTTTTTCATAATCTAAAGTTTGACTTATTGAGCTAATAATATTAAACCCTAAAACTATTAGCACAAATATTAATCCTATTATAATAATTTTATCTTTTTTATCTTTCATTTTCAATACCTCACTTAAACATCTATTGAATCTTTAAATTTATCTAAAGTTTTTAAAAAATCATAAGCATTTTCTATTGTCATAGCTTCATCATAAGGTAAATTTATATATTCAGTATGTATAAAAACATTAATTCCTTGGCTTAATTGTAATTGTTCTTCTTCTGTTAATTCTCCTCCATTTGCACTTTTCTTTTGTAACTCTTGATATTTTTTTTCTTTTTTTCTTTGCTCTTCATTAGTGTATGAACTAACTTCAATAGTATTAGAAATATTAGTAATTTTATTTAAACTTGTTACTCTATGATAATTTATAACAACCCCATTTTCTAATTCTATTTGTTTTTGCAAAGCCATAATATATTCCTCCTTTATTTATAACCTAATACCTGATGAATAAAAATTTTACTTGTCGTATCATCTGTATCATTATTCCATGAAGTCCAATTTCCTGTGTCACTATTAGTAATTTGCGTTCCACTAATTTTTACTAATCTAAATCTCATAAATGTACTATTGTTTTCTATAATTCTGCAACTAAGTAATTGAACAGTTTTATTATTTGGAGAATAGACATCATCAGATTTATATTGCGACCAATCATCACTATATAATATTTTTAAAAGTGTAAAATTAGCAGCACTTTCAGATAATGTCACCGTTCCAGTCGTTCCAGTAGAATTGTTATATAACACTTTAGGTTTAGCTTGTATAGTTCCTTCAGAAGAATATGTTAAATTAGATTTATTAGAAGAATCATAAGCACCATTCCAATAACTTAACATAGATAATGTTGCAAGTCTATCTTGTTCAGTATTAAATTGTGAATGTGTTTTCGCTGTTGGTTTATATCTAGTTGTATAATCAAAATATCCGTCTTTAATAACAGGAATCCATGTATCACTTGTATTTCTACTTCTAATTTTGATTTTATCTGCTGTGCCTTGTAAATTACCTATAAAAGTAGTAGCTTTAGCATTTCCATTTACTTGTAATGTTGCATTAATTTCAGTATTGTATTTGCCACCAATAGCTACATTATCTTTATATATTGCTATTGCTGGTGCACCAGAGCCTAAAATAACTACTTTTTGAGTTGTTCCTAATTTATCTGCTATATTTAATCTTATGTTAAACGATTTTGAGACATCAAAACCTTCTGCTCCTAAATCTCCCTGTACTTTTATTTGACCTGAGAAAGTTCCATTTGATACAGTATAAGATGTTAACGTCTTTGCAGTAGAATAATTGCTAGCCGAAGTTTCTTTATAACTATAAGATATTCCAGCGATTGTATTTTGCACAGCTCCAAAATTATTGTTCCAATATGTACCACTGAATTTTAATGTTACTTCACTTCCAACACCATTATTACTTCTAACTGCTTCAAAACTTTTTATAACAGGCTCAGTATAATTTTTAAAAGTTGCTGTTTTTGTTACAGATGTTGAATTATTTCTACTATCTGTAGCTGAAACTTTTATAGAACCAGTAGTTGGACCAAAAGCAGTAAATGTGATTGTACTACTACTAGAATAATTTTTAGTTTCATTTTTACTGCCTGACGATAACTTATAACTTTTCATTGTAGCACTATTTTTTGACGTTGCCTTATTAGTACTTGTTATAGTTACAGATACATTACTATATTTATTTACAAGAATTTTATTATTGCCAGTTAGTGCTGTTGTAACTCCACTCAAATCTACATAGTCAAAATTACTAAATGTAGGATTGCTATTAGTAACTGTAAATGTGAAATCCTTACTATTTGTATATGTTTTATTATTTTGCGTTGTAGTTATTATATATCGAGCTTTATAAGTATTACTATTAGGAGTTAAAGCATAGATAGTAGAAGCTGTTGGAGTTACTGTCTTACTTGTACCTGTAACACTTCCATAATTAATTATTTGACTATTATCAGTTTTACATAATTTTAGACTTATACTTGCATTATTAGGATTAGTCCATTTTATTGTTTGACTACTGCCTATATTGATATTAGGTACAGATGTTAATTTTGCATAATCATAAGTAGTAAAAGAAATTGTACTACTTTCTGTCCACATTTGGCTATCAGTTCTTCTACAACGAATTTTCAAGCTATATTTTGTATTAGGGCTTAGATTTAAAATTTCAAATGTACCACTTTTATTATCAGAGGAAACATTGAAATTAGTATCATCATGCCAAGCTCCACTATTTAAACTATATTGAGTATAATCTCTAGGGTCAGAAGTTGCCCATTTTACAACTACTTTATTTATTTGTCTAGTTTGAATATTAAATTGAGTAATACTTAAATATCTAGCAATCTTATCTAATGTTACAGTTTGACTACCAGTTACAGTTGTTCCTGACATAGAAGTTCCACTAGGTCCATTACAATATCCACTTATCCAGCATGAACCTGAGCCATCATTATTATGTCCAATAGTTTTAGTAAAACCTTGCATTCTGACCCATCCAGAACTTACTGATGTATGTATACTGAAACTTTTTTCTTCTCCACCAATATTTAAAACGCCAGTCCAAGTACCAGTTGTAGTATAATTATTAGTTCTTCTAATATATAATGTTGCAGTTACATTAGAACTATTAGCATTTGAACCATTTGATGTTGAACTCCATTCTATCTTACCTGCTAAATATGAATTATTACTACTAAAATTAATTGTACCAGAAGCCATATTTCCTCCTTATAATAAACTTGAAATCCAAGTTTGACCATCTATCTCTTGTATTAATATTCCTGCTATTTCAGCTGTTTCTTTTACTTTTATATTTTTTGTTACAGTACCTTTGTCAGTAAATTCTGCAACTGTTTCTCCAGTATCTGTATTAATAATTCTATTGCCATCAGCATCTGCTTTCCATATTGTGTTTGTCAAAGAAGATGAAACAGTAATACCTTTTCCAATCTTTACTGTATCAGTTCTTGTTTCATTAGCATTTTGAGTCCATACTTGCTTTTCATTCCCAATTGAACCCATTAAATCAAATATTTCAAAAGCCTTATTGGTATCACTTATTATTTCAAAATCAACATAATTTGTATTTACATCTAGGGTTACAACAATTTCATCCCAATTTGTAGAAGTCAAATCATATCTAGTTCCATTAATTAAAACGTATCCGGTTGCCAATTCAACAAGTTTTTTATATGTAAAGCTAATAGTATATGTATCATTTTTCACTTGAACATTTTGTCTGCTTGTTCCTTTATTTATTATATATCCTACTCCTGATACAGAATTTTGTTGTATATCTGTATCTGTATATTCTTCTAAATTTGAGACATCATCATCTGTATCTCCAGTCCAAAATTCTTTGTCATAGGAGAAAATATTATCTCCGCCTTTTTGAGAAACTGTCTGTGATAAACCATCGAGATTTACTTGTAATTGATTAATTCGTTCAGTTAAATCTTCATTTACTTCTGATATTGTATTAGTAGTACTATCTAAATTTTGCTCTAATACATTTTGTCTGTTTGTTAACTCATCTTGTTCTTGTATTATTGATGTAATAGTTTGTTCATGTTTATTTACAATTATCTCAGTTCTTCTTTGCTTTTGAACTTCTTCCGGTGTATATGTATATTTTGTTTCAGTTTCTGTTAATGCTGGACTTTCTATACTATCAAGTAATGCACCATTGTAGTCTATAGTATGATTAAAAGCATAAGCATAAATTGATTTATTTTGCATATCAGTAACTTTTATTAAAGAATTTGAGTCTAAGAAGGCATATCCTATTGTATCCATTGAGTTAATTGGCATATAAGTAAATCCATAAAACTCTTTTCCGGCTTCAATTAATTGCTCTCTTTTTTCTTGAGTATATGCAAATGGATTGTCAGCAATTACTAATTCATGTACTCCGTTCTCAGCAATACTTTCATCATCTTGTACTGTAATATTTTCACCTTCTACTTGGCTATTTCTTAAGATAATTCTATTGATTGGTCCAAATGGTTTGCTAGCCATTGAAAGGTTAAAATAACTATCATAATCTAATGAAATATCTTCTTGTTGTTTTATTGTAAAATCTATGTATACTCTATTATCTTGACCTATTCTAGCCCAAGAGAATGCAGATAAAGCTATTGCTCCTAAAACAGTTCTTAGTGGCTCATTATTTACAAACTGATTATCAGTTACAATAAAGTCAGAATTTCTAAATGTTTTAGTTGCAAGTTCTAATCCTGCTTGGCTACATACATTTTCTGCTAATTCCCCTAAAGTACAAGGATATGTCATTTCATCATTATATGTTGCATTTAACAAGCACATATAATCTAAGCATGTTGCATTTGTATTATCAGTAGTATTTTCTGTTTCTGGCTTTTGAACAATAAAATTACCATAATCTATATAATAATCTTTTCCTTCATATTCTACGCCTGCGAAAAACCTTAAATCTTCATCTTGTATATCAAATTGATTATCAACATTATTAAAATCTAAAGTTAATCTTCTTGCAACAGTACCACCAATAAAACCATTATCAGGTACAAATCTCAATTCTTCTAATTTATAATCTTTTAAGTAATTATCTTGGTTTATCTCAAATCCATCTCTTGTTCTAATTACGTAAGCTTTAGTTATATTTTTAGTAAAAGCCTGCTTTATTTCATCTGTCATTTTAGGTGTATAATCAATAGAAATATTAGGTTTAGTATTATTATAAGTATCAATTGCTATAATATTTTGACCATCATAAGTTTGCAAATTATTTAGTATTTCACTTTGTTCTTCTGTACATTCTATTAGCTCAGGTGTTGCTAATATATAATAAA
>CAJFUM010000113.1 GCA_904420285.1 uncultured Clostridia bacterium
GGCATTTTACTCATTCCTTTCATAAGATATATCTATATAAGTTTTAGAATTCTATTTTTGCTATATCTTATGTTTTCTTGACATAAATTGTGAATGTGGTGCTTCTAGTTTGCTGTATCTTGGCAGAGTAACATAAAAAAGTTCTAAAATTTCAGTAGTGTCGCTGAAATCTTAGAACTTTTCTTTTGAACTCATAAAATTTTCTTATTAGTTGTTGTTTTGAACTTACGAAAATTTCTTGTGAGTTTAATTTTTTATTTTTAATTATTCAACCGGTGACAAATTGTCACCAGTTAAACATTACGCAACTTTTTCTTTGTAATTTACAATTGTTACTTCTGTTGCTAATTGCTTTAATTGATTTACAATTTTTTCAATATTTTCTGCTGTTTCATCATCAAAGTATTGTTCCCCACATTGAGTACATACTTTTGCAGGAACACCCTTAATAATAATAATTGTATTTTCTAAATCAACAACATAATTTACTTTCTTTTCTTCTAAATCTCCCTTACACATAAAACAATTCATTGTTTTTTCCTCCTTATTTTCATATCTTCTTCCCATTTATCTGTATTTGGATAATATGCTGTTATCATATGCACAGTGTCTTCACTTACTCCGCATACTATATGTATTATCTTATTATTTGTATTATATCCTAATATCAAACAACTTGGATATGGATAATCATCATAATAATATTCTATTATCTTTCCATTATTAATTGCAGTTTTCACATCAGATATTAAAATATTTCTTTGATTTAATCTATTTAGGCAATGCTTTGTCCAATCTATTTTTCTTTTTGTTATATATTCTCTTATAATTTCAATATTTAATAAATCTTTGTTCCATTTTTTCTCCTCCTTATCTATTTTAGCATAAAATAGAGGTTTTATGCAATTTTTTTATCATTTTTATTTGTATTTTTCCTATATTTCTTTTAACTTGTCTATTTCTTTCATTTTGAACTAATAAGAATTCCTTATTAGTTGAATTATTTTCTAATTCTCCATTTACTCTTATGTATTTTACTTTGTTTGCTTCTTCATTCAATAGCACCACCTCTATAAAAAATATCCTATTCAAAATAATTATAATATTTTTTAAAGCATACTAAAAAGCAAGTCATTTATTCTTATGAATAAACACTTGCTTTTAGCCCGATTTTTGGAACAGTATTTTGAACATGATTAGAATAAGTATTTTTTGACATCTCAATTGAATGTTGAAATTGTAAATGTTTCAAATACTCTAGTTCATAAATTTTCTTTTGCTTTCAAAATTTCTGCTCTTAACTGTCTTTTTTTCTTTTTTCTCTTAAGATAATTTTTATATTATTTCTCACTTCTTATTTGTTTGAAAATTCGACTTTTTTGTATTCCCTTCTTTTTTATAAAATCTTTAAGTCATTTTTGTATATACTTTTGTTGACAATGTTATTTTACCACATTTTTATATAAAAACAATATATATGTTTATGATGGAATAAAAAGAAAGAGAGACTCTGAAATTTCAAAGTTCTCTCCTTCTATCTGTGTTTAGGAACAAATTATAGATAGTTTAACAGTGGACAGCACTACTTAATATAAAGTGTGACACGAAAACCAGTGTTGTCAAAGCAGTCAATAGGATAGACGCAATAGCGATAGGCGACAGGGCAATCGTTTCCACAATAGGAGTAATCGCCACCACGTATAACTCGCTTCGAACTTTGTTTCTTTTCTTGTGTCCATTCACCCACATTACCTGCAAAGTCGTAGATGTTATTAACACACCATTCTTCTCTTCTTCCTGTTTCGACTATTCTTTTTGGGGACTTCTCTGTATTCTGATAGTTACCCCAATTGGTTGAATCCTCTGCAATCTCACTACGAACTCTTGCATTTGATTTGATGAACCACTCCAATACCGAATCATATTCTGCACCAAAAGTCAGATGGCTTTTAACTGCTTCATTGTCTTCGATAGTAGATGCAACCTTCTTGGCATCATAAAAATTGATGTTTATCCACGGCATAACTCCTTTTACCGACCGCGGTTTTCCTGCTGAACTCTTGGAAATGTTATAACGAGAAATATAAAATCCCCCGTATTTTTTTACACTTTCAATTTGTTCAATCAGTTCAGCATTTAAAACTTCATTGAATTCATCATCCCAAAATTCATTGTTCATATGATTTCTTCTGCCGAATTTCTCAGAAAAATGTTCTCCATCAAGTGTTCCATTAGAGTCGAGACTTCCAACAGGAATCCATACAAACTGGCTTCCATCAGAACATCTTTCA
>CAJFUM010000114.1 GCA_904420285.1 uncultured Clostridia bacterium
GCGGGGAGCCTGGGGAGCCTGCTGGCGCTGGTGAGCGCCTTTCTATGGGCCGCCACGGGCCTGAACTGCCCCAATTATTTTGCCGCCGCAGAGGGCTGCAACCGGTTCTATCTTTTCTGGCTGATGACGCTGGGGGCCCTGATGGGCGTCTTCCTTGCGGCGGATTTTTTCACCCTGTTTGTGTTTTTTGAAATGATGTCCATGACCTCCTACGTCTGGGTGGCGCAAAATGAGACGCCGGAGGCCATCCGGGCAGGACAGACCTATCTGGCGGTGGCTGTGATCGGCGGTATGGCGCTGCTGGCGGGACTGGTGCTGCTGCAGCACCTGCTGGGGACCTTGGCTTTTGCGGATCTGCCGGCGGCAGTATCCGCCCTGCCGGCGGGGAAACGGGGGATCCTGTATGCAGCGGGCGGATTGGCTCTGGCCGGATTCGGCGCCAAGGCAGGCATGTTCCCCCTTCATATCTGGCTGCCAAAAGCCCATCCGGCGGCTCCGGCACCTGCGTCGGCGCTGCTGTCGGGTATTCTTACAAAGAGCGGCGTCTTTGGGGCCCTGATCCTGTCCAGATATCTGTTTTGGGCGGAGGTCCCATGGAACACAGTTGTCCTGGCCCTGGGCGTGGTGACCATGGTGCTGGGAGCGGTGCTGGCGCTGTTTTCCATTGATCTGAAGCGGACACTGGCCTGCTCCTCCATGTCCCAGATCGGCTTTATCCTGGTGGGAACGGCGATGCAGGGCTTTTTAAGCGGAGAGAACGCCCTGGCGGCCTGGGGGACGGTGCTTCACATGCTCAATCACAGCCTGGTGAAGCTGGTGCTGTTTGTGGCGGCGGGCGTCATCTATGTGGGGACCCACTCCCTGAACCTCAATGAGATCCGGGGCTGGGGCCGGAACAAGCCGGTACTGAAAATCCTCTTTTTCATCGGCGGCGCTTCCATTGCCGGGGTGCCGGGTTTCTCCGGCTATGTCAGCAAGACCCTGCTTCACGAGAGCATTGTGGAGTATATTCACCTGCTGGAGCACGCCGGGGCAGATCCCGGCTGGTTTCCCATGGTGGAACGGCTGTTCCTCATTGCCGGGGGACTGACCGCGGCGTACATGACAAAGCTGTTTGTGGCCATTTTTATATCCAGCCGGGCGGCGGGCCAGCGCCTGCCGCTGCAGAGCTACCTCTCCAGGGGGACGCTGACGGCGCTGTCCTGCGGCGCCAGCCTGCTGCTTCTGCTGGGACTGACACCCAACTGGACCATGGAACCGCTGGCGCAGTGGGCCTCCGGGTTCCTGATGGCAGATCCGGGCCACAGCGTCCACTATTTCTCCTGGGTCAATCTGAAGGGGGCGCTGATCTCCCTTGGGATCGGCGCTGCCGTGTACCTGCTGGTGGTCCGCATGCTGTTGATGGAGCGGGGGCCGGAGGGGGCGGTGTACCAGGACCGGTGGCCCAGGCGCTTGGATCTGGAGGAGGCGGTATACCGCCCCGCCCTGTCGGCGCTGGCCTTTGCGGGAGCACTGTGCGCCAGGACGGCAGCGTCGCTGGGCGACTGGCTGGTGATGCTGGGGGAGAAGATCCTCTTTACCAAGGCACCGGGCATCTTCGTCCCCAAGCATGATGAGACCTTCGGAACCTATGACCGAAAGCCCAGGCGGTTCCTGCTGGGCGAGACATTCTCCTTTGACCTGATGCTGACAGGCTGCGGGCTCATCGTCCTGCTGCTGTACATGCTGCTGTAATTGACCGGGAACCGGGATATCTGAAGCGGGCAGCGCGCTTTGCCCCGGAGAGACCCCGGAGTACCGGACGAGGCTGCGGGAGCGCGGTTGTCTGAGAAAGACTGCGGGAAACAGACAGGGATCCGGCCGGAAGGGAAACATTCCCCCCTTCCGGCCGGATCCCGTTTGGGACATTGCCGCGTACTCCGCGGAAAAGTCCCCGGGAACAACAGAAGCACTGCCCGGCACTCCCGGAGAAAATCGTACACAAGGGAATCCCGCGATTTACGATAAACGGCCGTCCCACATCCGTGGGCCGGCCGTTTGTCAGAAAAGGTAAAGGGACAGACACACAGATCAGACCGTCTTCAGACGGCTGGAACGCTTGCTGCCATACCA
>CAJFUM010000115.1 GCA_904420285.1 uncultured Clostridia bacterium
CCAGAAAAACCATCCAGAAAAACCTTGCATATGACACAGAACGGAGACTCTACTACGCAGTTCTTCGGAAGGACGGCCGACGGTACACACTTACATTTCGAACAGAAGAGGAAGCGATAGAGGCATTGGCCGGACGCCCAACACGTATTCAACGCCTTCCTACCAATGACTGCACATTGGCGGACTGGCTTACCTTTTGGCTGAATGAGGTCGTTTCCAGGGATCGAGCGGAAAGCACGATATACGCATATCGGAATATGGCTCGCTGCCATATCGTACCCGCATTAGGTGAGACGCGCCTTACAGAGTTGACGCCGCTTCAGATCCAAAATTATCTTTACGAGAAGATGTATCAAGGGCTATCTCCCAACACGGTCATCAAGCACTATGTGATGTTGAATACAGCTTTACAACTGGCTGTTCGGCTGGAGATCATAGCACGATCTCCAACGGAGCGGGTACTGCCGCCCAAGAAAAAAGAAATCCGAATCAATTTTTATTCTCCGGAGCAACTCCAACAGCTTTTTGCGGCAGTAGAAAACACAATGTTGGAATTACCTGTGAAACTGGCTGCATACCTTGGACTGCGGCGCAGCGAGATCTGTGGGCTGCGTTGGGAAAATATTGATCTTGAGGCCGGCCTGCTATCCATTCAAGAGGCCCGCACAGAAATTGGGGGAGTCGTAGTCCAAAAGTCACCCAAAACGCGCAAGTCAATTCGGAGGCTCGGAATTGCTGGGCTGCAGGACCTAAAAAGAATCCTGCAGCGTGCATGGGAGAGAAGACGGAGCAATGACCCGAAAGAGTGGGTTGTTTTGCGGCCGGATGGGACACCACCGAAACCGGATCAACTGACGCAGAATCTGCTCATGGTGGTGCGAAAAAATGGGCTGCCAAGGATTTCTCTGCATGGTCTCCGGCATAGTTTTGCCTCTGTTGCTAATAGCCAGGGAGTTCCGATGTTTGACATATCCCGGACACTGGGACATAGTTCCATGTCAGTCACCAGCAATATCTATACGCACCTCTTCGACGAAACGGAGACTCACGCATTAAACGTTGTGGCCAAGGCGATTGAGGGAGCTGAATGACAGGAATATTCTCAAAACAGGCAACCGGGAACGGGCTGCTCGTGGAAAGAAGAATACCCTGTATATAGTGGAAAAGCAAAGGCAGAACTGCGGAGAACAAATTGTGAGGAGGGGGAGAAATAACCAGAATACAACCGCAAGAGATCTCATACAGGAACAAAGCAAGAGACGTGGACACCCATAGAGCGTCCACGTCTCTTGATATTTATTCAGTGAAAAAGGAGCCTGAAACTACAAATGGTGTCTCGCTATAACCACTGTAGGTGCGATCAATTAAAATATCTGCATCGAAGGGCAAAATGAGGTATGCGGATGGAGCTACCTGCCGAATCTGGTTTTCGTTGTGGTAGGCGACTCCGGCGATGAAATCCAGAAGCCGATTGGAAATCGTATCGTCAACATTTTCCAAATTGAGCAGAACAGAGCATCCACTTTGCAGAAGGTCAACAATCTTTGCAGCCTAACGCAGTTGATTGGGTACACAGATAACAATTTTTGAGCGGTTATTGACGCTGGGGATGGACGGTTCGGGGCGGCAAGAACCCGGAACGGACTGAAAACCTTTTTGGGCAGATAGCCCGATAACAGAGGATATTCGCCGCCGAACAATATCCAGGACAACCATAAGTTCACCCGGCTTTCAACGTATCGAACCAATGTGCGATTCAGTTCAAAATAGCAATGGTTATTCGACTCTATATTAAACGCCTTCCTCATAGGATGTCAAGAAAGCGAGAAAAATCTTGGCTCACAGTAAATGATGTTACCGTGCCGAAATAGCGAAACTTGTAACATGAATGTGGGGGAGATGCTGAAGACGAGTACGTACTAGGATGTCATATAGTACAGCTGACAAAAATGTGCTGGTGGCTGCCGGGAGAAGAATAGACATTCCCGCAAAAGTCTGATATAATCTTGCCCCGTAAGAGGCCGTTCTTACGGAAGGAGTATCAGAATGAAGCGAAAAAGACCTGTACCGGCGAAACCGGTTCCTAATTCGACCGCTTCTGCGCCAGCTGTACCGACAAAGGAACATTTGATGTTTGATCGGTTGTTTGCTGTAGGCTTTTCGGTTTTGCTGTTTTTTGCCATGACTGTGCAGACAAAGCTCATGGCGCTGATTTTGGCGGGACTGGGGATGATTTCTCTCTTTGGACGTGGCCCGCTCACAAACTTCCGGCAGAGATTATCAATTCCCGTGACAGG
>CAJFUM010000116.1 GCA_904420285.1 uncultured Clostridia bacterium
CCTGCACACGGGGTGTCGAGGACAAATAGTGTGCATTACATATCTGACTGCCAACACTAGAGCGGCCAATCGCCAACAATGATAATAGGAGTCTCTGGATGGATTGGCGGTCAGATGTGTTTGCACACTATCTGGAAAGTAATTGGATATTGGGTTGCAAGGGCAAATCACATAGAGGTGAGGTGTCCTTATGAATAGAGAACTTCCAAGCGAAGTGCTGCGCGGTCAGATGTACTATGCTGATTTAGATCCGGTGATCGGCTCTGAACAGGGCGGTAACCGTCCCGTCCTTGTGATCCAGAACAATGTAGGAAATCGACACAGCCCAACCATCATTATTGCACCTATCACGACCAGGGTAAAGAAGCTCTATCAACCGACCCATATCGGTATTCCTCCATACTTTGGCTTGCCCCAAAACTCTATGGCTATGCTGGAGCAGATCAGAACGATTGATAAGGGCAGGCTTGGCAGCTATATAGGCTGTTTGGATGATGATGTGATGGGCTATGTTGACGAGGCCCTTGGCATCAGCGTCGGCCTACACACCCCTGTTGAGGAAAATCAAAAGCTGCGCACAAATGAAACACATAATAATGTGCCTGATGAAATGGTACTGACTCTTTGTGGCACCTGCCTTAAACAGTTCATTTGTTCGCCCGAACACATTGTAAGGCGGATTGACCAAGCGCAATCCAAAGAACCTTGTATGTACTGTCATGTCCGGGATGGCTACGATTACCGTATCATTCACAAGAAAAAGCGTCTAGGCGATGACAGGTATTAAGGAGGCGCGAGATATGACTGATGAATTGATGGAGCAGCGAGTTGCAGAACTCAACGCTCGCAACACAGAAAAGGCACCTGTTTTTGACAGTGAAAAAAGGGCCTACTCCGTGGACGATATTATGTCCATCCTGGATATTAGTCGTTCGTCTGCATATATCCTTATCAAAAAGAATTTCTTTCGGAGTGTCAAAATTGGGAACCAACTCCGTATCTCCAAAGCCAGCTTTGATAAATGGCTGGACAATGGGTGATTGTCAATTGTGCGGTTTCAAATCGGTCAGCACAATCGCACATTTGAGTCAGCTAAATTCCTCCGCTACAATGTAGTCAAGGCTTTTGCCTTGGCTACATTGGCAGGCTTATCAAGTCAACATAGGGAGGTATTTAGCAGAAGATGAACGATAGAATTATGGAACAGCGTATGCTGGAACACAATGCCCACAATGCAGAAATGGTCCCAGTACATACCCAAGAAAAACGAGCCTACTCCGTGGACGATATTATGACCATGTTGGACATTAGTCGTTCGTCCGCATACATCCTTATCAAAAAGAATTTCTTTCGGAGCTTTAAGATTGGAAAGCAACTCCGAATCTCTAAGGCAAGTTTTGATGAGTGGCTGGATTGTGTGTCTCCCACACCACGCGATATTTGAATTCAGCTATTACAAAATCTACATAGGAGGAATATCTGTTATGGAAAAAACCAGCATCTCTGTCCCTGAAATGCAGAGGCTGCTCGGCATGAAAAAGGTCGAGGCATATTGGCTTGTAAAACAGAGGCGTTTCACAGTTATCCAAGTAGGCGGCAAAATGCGGATCATGCTAAACAGCTTTGAGGAATGGTACGGCAGACAATTCCGCTACAAAAAGGTCGGCGGGCCAGAACCCGGCCAATTACTCCCTGCGTCCCTGACCGTTCCGGAGGCGGCTAATATTCTCGGTCTGAACCCTGGCTCTGTCTATGAGCTGATAAAGAACCATGCGCCCTTTGAGACGTTCAAGGTCGATGGGCAAACACGCATCCTAAAAGAAATTTTTGAGACGTGGTATCAAGGACAGTCTCATTACAAGAAACGAGAGGAATCGGCACCACAGGAGCTATTGGACGCCACCTTATCGGTAAGTGATGTTGCAAAACTGCTTGGCATACACCGGAACAGTGTTTATAACATGGTGAACAAGCGGCATTTATTTATCACGGTTAAAGCAGACGACAAAATTCGCATTTATAAGGACAGCTTTGAAGCGTGGTACAAGTCCCAAAATCGCCATACCATAGTTGCCAGTTGAAAGGAGGAAGAACAGTGGCGTCTATTATCAAACGCAAAACCAAGTATTCCGTTATTTATACTTATACAGACAGCAACGGGACCAAGCGCCAGAAATGGGAAACCTGCGGTTCTCACGCGGAAGCCAAGAGACGTAAAGCGGAGATTGAGCATCAGATTGACACTGGCGTGTTTATTCCTCCTAACGCCACCACTCTGTCTGACTTTCTGGACGAATATGTGTCCCTCTATGGTGTCAGCACATGGGCCCCTTCTACCTTTGACGGGCATACAGCTCTGATCAGCAACTATATCAAGCCCATCATCGGGGATGTAAAATTAGATGACATTACCCCCCGGCTTCTCACTAAATTTTATAAAGATCTCCAAACTGTGAAGGCAGTTTCCCGATATGGACATTCCGATGACGAACTTATTTCCCCCAACACAATACGAGAGATACACAAACTCCTGCGGAATGCGTTTAATCAGGCAGTAAAGTGGGAGCTGATGGCAAGGAATCCAGCCCAGAACGCCACCGTTCCCAAAGCCGAGAAGCATGAACGGAATATCTGGGACGCTCAAACATTGATGAAAGCATTGTCTCTCTGTGATGATCCTTTTCTCTCCCTGGCAATCAATCTGGCTTTTGCTTGTTCCCTGCGTATGGGGGAACTGCTGGGCCTTACATGGAACTGCGTGGATATTAGTCAGGACAGCATAGGTAATGACCGCGCCTATATCTATATCGACAAAGAGCTTCAGCGGATCTCCAGGGAATCGCTGGCACAGATTGGGGAAAAAGGTATCATGTTTAAGTTTCCCACAATGCGAGGGTGCAATTCCACTGTTCTGGTCCTAAAAGAGCCAAAGACCAAGACAAGTGTACGGAAGGTATTTTTGCCCAGGGCGGTAGCCGAAATGCTGGTAGAACGCAGAAAAACGATTGACGAACTGAAAGAATTGCTAGGGGATGAATATAGAGATTATGACCTTGTATTCGCCAGTACCCAAGGGACACCTACTGAAGCAAACTATATCAATCGGGCCTTTGGCAAACTTATCGCGGATAACAATCTTCCCAAGGTGGTTTTCCATAGTCTCCGGCATACAAGTACGACCTACAAACTCAAGCTCAGTGGTGGCGATATTAAGGCTGTTCAGGGTGATACAGGCCATGCACAGGCAACAATGGTTACAGAACGGTATGCGCATATCCTGGACGATGACCGCCGTGTAAATGCCGCAAGATTCCAGAAAGAGTTTTATGGAAGTGATGGTACAGCGGAGGCCACAGCGACAGCAGAGCCTCCGAAGGGACAGCAGACACAGGCGTCTGACCCACTTCAAAACCTTGACGCAGCAGCTAAACAGCAGTTGCTTCTCAAACTCCTTACCGAATCGCCAGATATGACGGCGCTGTTGATAGCCCTTGCAGGAAGAAGTGCATGAATAGAAACGGACAGGAATGAGTACCATTCCTGTCCGTTTTTACATAGTTGTGTTCGGCACTCTTTGATTGCCCGGAAAGCTAATTTGTGGTATAATATGGACATAAAATCTGTTGCTAATATAGGGGTGTCGTTTATGGCATTGGAGAATAAGCTGGGTATCACCGACTCCACTGAACTGGCAAAGGTGGAGGAACGGATCAGCAAGACAAAAGCACTGGAGATGTTTCAGCAGGGCCTACTGGACACTTTTGAAGTCGGTACGTTCCGAGGACTTTCCCAAATCCATAAATATCTGTTTGATGAAATATACGACTTTGCGGGACAGGTTCGCACAGTGAACATCGCCAAGGGCGGTTTCCGTTTTGCCCCTGTCCTCTATCTTACCTCGGCCCTGGAAAACATCAGCAGGATGCCGCAATCCACGTTTGATGAGATTATCGCCAAGTATGTTGAAATGAACGTGGCCCATCCTTTTCGTGAAGGAAACGGACGTAGCACCCGCTTATGGCTGGATGCTATCTTGAAGAAAGAACTGCGTCAGGTCGTAGACTGGAGCAAGGTAGACAAAGACGACTACCTGTTGGCAATGGAGCGCAGCCCAATCAAGGACACCGAGATCAAGCTGCTCCTAAAGGCCGCTCTAACCGATCAAATCAATGATCGCGAGGTTTATATGAAAGGCTTGGATGCCAGTTACCGCTATGAGGGCTACAACACCTACAAGACCGGCAACATTTGAATTGAACTGGTTGCCATTTGTGTTGCAAAGATGAGATGTTTTGAACGCTGAACCGTCAAGCGATTTTTGGCTCCCCTGCTAATTCCTTGCTAATTGCGACCCTAAAAAATGGCCGTGATTAGCAAGAAAACGAGGCAAATTGTGAGTGATGGAATTTGAAAAAAGTGAGTGTTTGCAAGGGTTTGCGGGGTGTTGTGAGTGTCCGTCACAACCGCGCCGGACCTTCTCCTAAGCGACAGGCCACTGGTTCGAACCCAGCCGGGGGTGCCAAAACAACCGCTGTAAGCCGTTTTTTCGCTGGTTTACAGCGGTTTTTGTTTTAAGCAAAAAAACATATAGCAAAGGGAGAGCTTCCATTCAATTTTGTTGTATCCTTGCTAATTGGATTTGAACGGTTTACAAACTCTTGCTAAGAAAAATCGCGTCCCTGCTAATTCGATTTTTCGGACTCATTTGCCACCGGGTGTTGCCGAGAGCAGCGCCGCCAGAGTATTTGCCAGTTCCGGCGACTTGCGAAGCTGTTCCACCAGGACCTCCAAATCCAATGCGGCGGGTGCCGGTTCCTTTGGTTCCTCCGGGGGACGAACCGAACGAAGGTCAGGATTGGCATAGAAGGCA
>CAJFUM010000117.1 GCA_904420285.1 uncultured Clostridia bacterium
CTTGAATGGTACAGAGATAGAATCGCAGACAAAAACCATTGCAAGAAGCAGGAATATGCTGCGTATGATTGACTGTTCTGTAGATTTACTGAGAACAAAGCATAAAAATGGTGAACTGTACTACTGGATCTTATATTACACATATCTTTCACCACAGGAAATGCAGAATATTGATGAAATCGTGGACAAGCTTAGGGATTATATGAAGGACGTTTCAAGAAGTACTTATTTCCGTAAGAAGAATGAAGCTGTTATGCAATTAGGGAGAGTTTTGTGGGGATATACTTCCAGGGAGTGCATGGAAATTGTGGGTTTTTTTGAAAACAATAAAAATGAAAACATTTAAAAAATTTTATTTTGATTTCTGTATTTATTGTTGTGAATCATAATATTGTATTTTAGTTTGACAACTATTGACAACTACTATATCTCATAGTAGTATAACTATTATAAGATATAGTAGTTAGAGGAGGTGATTTATTTGGGAAAACAGTCGAATATAACGAATGCAGAATTGAAGGTGATGAAGCAGGTTTGGGCTATGGGGCGTATGGTAACCGTACCAGAAATGGTGGATATTCTGAATGATGAGGGAGAAGAATGGGCATATCAGACCGTTGCTACATTCTTAAAAAATTTAGAAAAAAAGGGTTTTTTGTCTGTTACAAAACAAGGGAAAAAACTTTGTTATTTTCCAATAATTAGCCAAGAGCAATATAAAAAAAATGAGGCAGAAGGATTTTTGGAAAATACATTTGGTGGGTCAATGGTGAATTTTTTAACGGCTTTTCGTGGCAGTAATAAAATCGGAAAAAAAGAGATCCAGGAATTAAAGGCGTGGTTAGATGAATTTGATAATTGAACGAGCATTTATTATGGCTGTACTAATGTCTATTAGTGGCTTTGTTTTTTGTGCGATTTTTTTGCCATTTGAAAGATATGCCAGAAAGTTAGTTTCGCCAAAAGCAATGGTAAAAGCAAACACAGTAGCGCTGCTTTCTTTTGTTATACCGTTCTATTTTGTGATTTCTATCAAAGATGGTACGGAAGTTGCTTTAATAAATGGTGAGTTGTTAGTATTTCAAGATGCTGGTGGATATGATAGTTTTGTCTGTAATGTGAGAGAACATATTCATATGGAATACTTAGGCTTTATATGGCTGATTGGCGTATTTGCGATCCTGCTTTATTATTTATGGAAGTATTTACGATTGTTAAATGTGGTAAAAAAACAGTCATTTTATATCTGTGATGACTTTTGGAGTGTAAAATTCTCTGAGATAAAAAATGAAAAAAAGGTATCTGATGTGTTTCTTGTTGGATGCTGCGGCATATCTACACCATGTACCGTTGGTATAAGAAAGAAGTATATTGTGATTCCTTCCTATATGATAAATGCATTTGAGAAAGAGGAAGTTGAGTTTATTCTGCAGCACGAATTTTATCATATCTTAAATGATGATCCGCTGAGGAATTCACTGATTCTGATTTTAAGCTGCCTGAACTGGTTTAACCCGCTGTACCATTTCTTGCGGAAAAATCTTTCAGAATGGACAGAAATAGCATGTGATGGTGAAGTTACTAAAGATTGTTCAAAGGAGCAACGACGCCAATATTGTGAGCTTATCATTAAAGTGTTGTCCTTAGAAGATGATAAAAGTGAAAAAGAAGGATTTGTTGTAAATTTCATTGGAATGAAAAATTATAAGAGGAGGATAATGGAAATTATGAAACAGAAAAAGACAAGCAGTATGGTAGGAAGGGTTTTCGTGACATCATTGGTATTTACATCGTTATTCTGTGGTACTGCGGCTGCAAAGGAAGCCGATATGTCTGTACATATGCTGTTCTCCAAGAATATAGATATGGTAAACTCCAATGAAATCAGCATTATTGAATCTAGTTCGGCTCAAATCGAAGATGATATTGTGAAAAGTATTTATGGCGAGGAAACGATTCCAGTAGATGAGGAAGGTGTTACTTGCACAATTATTTACAATGAGGAAGTTCCTAATGTACAAGAAGTTCCTGAGAATCAGGTTGATCCGAAACACGTGCATAAATATGTAGATATTACAATTCAAGAACATAAGAAAAATGCAGATGGTTCCTGTGTTACGAAGTATTATGAGGGGCAGAAATGTACTAGCTGTGGGAAAGTGGTAAAAGGGGATAAAATTGGAGAAATGTCGTATAAAAAATGTCCACACTGATATTTGCTATATTATAAAAAAGCAAAAATAATGAATATTTTATATAAGCATTATTAAATAAAGAAAAGAAGGAAGGTGGTCTAATGGGGAAAATGATATGTAAAGGAAAGGAGGCAGTAAAAAAATCCTGAATGAAAAAGCAGAGCCGTGCGACCAACACAAAATCTGTTTCAAACAGGATATATATAAATTATATCAGAAAAAATTTTTTTGTAAAATAAGAAAGCAATTTTTTGATAAAACATAATGATATTTGGACATTTGATTGTAGCAGCAAGGGGGAATCTTTATGTTGAAAAAGTTTACGTTTTTTATCATAGCAACTATGGTAAGCCTTGGATGTTTTACAACAGCTTTTGCGGTAGAAACTCCATATTTAACTGATGTAAATGAAGGTGCAGGCTCGATTACCTTGATTGAAGATAATGGAGAAGAATATGAAGAAGAAATCATTAACGTAAAAGGTCGAGGAAGTGGAACATATGAAACTTCTTTTACGATTACAGGTGGTGTTTATACAAAACAGAGTTGGAAAACAGATGATGAGCCTACATTTAATGTTACAATAACTACAACTTCTTTTGAAGGTGAGGATCTTAATTTAAACTCAAGTTATACTGTATTTTTAGAAAAAAAAGGTGCTCTTGGGTATGCTCCAGTTGATGAAGGTGATATCCTGATCAAAGAAGGGTATACAGATTCTGTTAAACTGACAGGCGATGGTGCAGGGACATATCGGCTTTATATAAGAAGCTATACCGGATTCGAAGTTTCTGGTGATTTGTATGTAAAATTTAGTTACTAGTATCAAAGTAGGTGTATAAATGGTAGAGACAGGAATTTCTCTTATAGTAGTCATAGTCATAAGTCTGTTTATTACATCTTTAATATGTTTAATACTGAAAGGCTTAAAAAGATTTGAACGTAATATGATTAGTAAAATATTTCTTTGCGTTCTTTATTTGTTATCAATATATCTGCTTCTATTCAAACCATATATATATAATGGTTTTGGGAGGGTTTCTAAGGATATGTCTATAACAAATCTTTCTTTAAAACCATTTAGTACTATAGAGATGTATTTAGAAAATAAAAACTATATTCCATTATTGGGAAGTGTCGTAGTAACAATTCCTATATTTCCTATTGCAGACTGGTGTCTAAGGAATTGTTTATCAAAGAAAAAAATTTTTTCTTTGATGTTGCTATTTGTATGTTTGATAGAGCCAATTCAATTAGCGATCAATATGATAACAGCATATCCTAATAAGGTAGTCGATATTGACGACTTTTTCTTAAACTTAATTGGATATTTATTCGGCTTTATCACTACAATTTTAATTTATAGGATAAAATCAAATATGTGTAAGAAAAAGCAGGAACATGCGACCGACACAAAATCTGTTTCAAACAGGATATATAAGAATTAAAGTTATGCCTGGAGTATAATGTACGATAGAAATGATGACGAACTGTGCGAAATGGCAATCTGAACTGACAATTTTGATTACAAAAAGTAGATGAACAGCGTATTGAAAGATACGTCGATACAACTGAAGGAAAGATTGTCAATGCAGCTAATACAGTATATATTGATGAAAATAGAGGATATTTCTGTACAGAAAATAAATTCTAATATTTTCAATTACATATGTAATTGTGTGGAACAGGAAACCCCTGTTCCACACAATTTATTTTTTTATTTACGAAAGGAGTTTTTTATGAGTAAAAGGAAATTTTTTATTACGGGAACTGTTGTTGGATCACTTTTGTTAACACAAAGTGTATTTGCGGCAGAGATTACAGCAACGCCGTCACAAAATACATTATCTGTGCAATCTGAGAGTAGTATCGAGAAAGTAGAAGCAGTGCCAGCTTATTTGTATCAGGATAACAACTATTTTATGCTGAGAGATATTGGAAAAATCGTTGGCTACCAGGTAAATTGGGATGAAAACACGAAGCAGATTTCTATGGTAAAAGATGAATCAGCACAAAACCTTACAGGAATGAGCCAGTCAAAACAGGCGGAGAGTGTTACAAAAAGTAAACAAACACTTATCATTGATGGA
>CAJFUM010000118.1 GCA_904420285.1 uncultured Clostridia bacterium
CACTACCAAATCAAACAACAACAAAAGTAGGAGGAGCAGAAGGAGACTTAACAACAGGAAACATTGTAGCAAGTAGTCCAACATGGAGTAATGGAGAAGCAAGTATCACATTAACAACAAATACAGGAATGCAAATACAATACCAAGTAAACGGAATAAATGAGGGACAATGGACAACAGCAATAACAGGAGCAACAGTAAGTGGACTACATCATAATGATACAGTATTTGCAAGATTAACAGATGGATATAATGTGGGAACTGAAGCAAGTGTTACAATAAAAGATGAAATAGCACCAATAATAAGTAATGTGTCTACAAGTAATTTAACATACGATAGTGTAACAGTAACTGTAACAGCAAACGATGAACAAAGTGGACTTGCGACAAGTGGAACATATGAATTTTATATAAATAATGAGAAAAAAGCTACAGAAACGAATAATTCATATACATTTAAGAAGTTAACAGCTGGAACAGAGTATAATATTAAAGTTGTTGTTAAAGATAAAGCTAATAATGAGCAATCAAAGGAAATAAAAATAGCTACATTAGATGCATTCTATGTTGAAGCACCTAATGTTGTGGAGGGAATGACACCAGTAAAATATGTAAGTGGAACAGGCTGGGTAAAAACTACAACATCAGATCCAGAATGGTATAATTATAGTACAAATAATTTATATGGAGGTGCTGATGCAAAAAGCTGGGCTAATGTTGTACTAGCTGATAGCACTTTTAATGGAAATATATTAAATGAAAATAATCCATACAGTATGTTAGTTTGGATACCAAGATTTGCATACAAAATAGAAAGTTATTATCATGCAACAGGTAACTCAACAACTGCTGGTAAAATAGATATTGTTTTTATAGATAAAAACAACAAAGATGCAAATGGAAAAACATATCAAGCAACCTATCCAAGTTATACAGAAGGAACAACAGGCAAAATGAATGATTATGTTGTACATCCAGCATTCGATTATGGAGGAAATCAAATTTCAGGTTTTTGGGTAGGAAAATTTGAAGCAAGTAATACAGATTGTAATAGTACTGCATCATCTGGAGAATATAATGGAACTGATAAAACACTTCAAATAAAAGCAGGAGTAACAAGCTGGAGAAATATATCAATAAGTAATATGTATGAAGTATGTGTAAATATGAATGAATCTTCAAATAATGTATATGGACTAAACACACAGGATTTTATAATAGATCCACATCTAATGAAGAATAGCGAATGGGGAGCAGTTGCATATTTAAGCAAAAGTATATATGGAAAAGAAACAGAAGAAGTTTGGGGAAATCCAAGTAGTAATTATATAACTGGACAGGCAGGCACCAAAGCAACTTCGGAAAATCTTACTACAACAAATAACTATACTACAGAGAATGGACAAAAAGCTAGTACAAATGGAAATGTTACAGGTATTTACGATATGAGTGGAGGAGCATGGGAATCTGTAGCTGCATATATAGATAATGCTTATAGTAGTAGTAGCATAAAAACAGCAGTAAGTTCGGGTAAAATTGAACATGCTGATGTATACAAAAAAGGAGATAGCGATAATCAAACAGATAACTATTATGCAACAAAGCCAACAGAAGGACAAGGAGTACCTACTAATACAAGTGGACATTATGGAGATGCAATTTATGAAACCTCTGGTAAGCCAATAAGCAATACAGGAGGCTGGTATGCAGATTATGCAGATATTCCTAATTTAGGTTCATCATACTTTATTCGTGGGGGATATGACCAATATGGAAAAGGTCCAGGAATGTTCTCATTCTTCTATAATCTTAATAAATCGGCTGGTGCAGATTATGGATTTCGTGTAGTACTTACACCAAATGCAAGTTTACCAGAAGCTTCAGGAGGATTGGCGAGTGGAAACATCGTAGCGAGTAGCCCAACATGGAGTAGTGGAACAGCAAGTATAACATTAACAACTAGTACAGGAATGCAGATACAATATCAAGTAAATGGAATAAATGAAGGAAATTGGACAACAGTATCAACAGGAGCAACAGTAAGTGGTTTACATCATAATGATACAGTATATGCAAGATTATTCGACGGAACAAATGTAGGAGATTATGGAAGCGTAAGTATAATAGATAATACACCACCAACTGTAAGTATAAGTACAAGCAACTTAACACATAATAGTGTAACATTAAAAGTAACAGCAAGTGATAATGAAAGTGGACTAGCAACAAGTGGAACATATAAATATTATTTAGGAAGCACACTAAAAACAACAAGCACAAGTAGTAGTTATAACTATACAGGATTAACAGCAAGTACAAGTTACACATTAAAAGTAGTAGTAACAGATAAAGCAGGAAAAACAACAGAAAAGAGTACTATAATAACAACAGCGAAAGCAGAAATAGCAGATATAATAGGAGGCTCAGATTTTGCAAAAACAACAGAGGTAGAAGATGATGCAGGAAACAAAATATGGATACCAGGAGGATTTAATGTAGCGGAAGATTCAGCAACAAATGAAGATGAAGGAATAGTAATAGAAGATAGTAAAGGA
>CAJFUM010000119.1 GCA_904420285.1 uncultured Clostridia bacterium
ACTTGCTGAGTTAGGGCCTTTTTTCTGCACAGTAATGTTTAAATCAATACTGCTGTTCAGCACCTCAAATCGGACAATATCACCGTTATGCCTGATTTCAGCCAACAGTTCTCTGTCATTCAGCGCGTAATATCTTGGTGAAGACACCTCTTTCACAATATAAACTCCAACAGGCAGACCCTTTGACGCGGCTATGCCTCTGCTGTCAGATGTCATTCGGTCTACCATGTTTCCAGTTGTGTTATAAATCTCGAATACAGCTCCGGAGAGTGGCGAGCCTGCTGGAAGACTGGTAAGTTCATTAAATTCAGAGGAGCGTTTTGTAACTACAATCTGTCCTGTCTGCGGTGTATTTTTCCAAATGATTTCCGTTGTTCTTCCTTTCTGTACATAAAACGTCTTTACCTCATCATCTGAAATATACCCTTCAGCAGCTTCTATTTCACGTAGCTTATATTTTCCTTCAGGCAGTTCCTTCCTAATCCATACATAACCCTCATTGTCGCTTTCAAACTGACCAATCGGTTCTCCATCGCCGTCGTATAAAAGAAATTCAACTCCCTCGATTCCTTCACCAGTAATAGAGTCTATTTTGCGTATCAGAACAGAGGAAAGAGGGTCGTTTTTTACTTTTAATGTGGTTCTCTTTCCATCTTTGATTTCCACTTCTTTTGATTCATTATCGATTTGATAACCGGCAGCGGCTTCCGTTTCTTTTACCAGATAGGTTCCTTCTTCAAGACCTTCTATGATGATAAGACCATCATCATCAGTCTCGTAATATCCAATCTGCTCTCCGTTGAATTTTGTCACAAGAAATTCAACCCCCTCAATAGGATCACTGGTTCTGCTGTTGGTTTTCTCTATAACAAGACCGGAATAGGGCTGATTTTCTATTTCAACAATAGTTTGTTTTCCTGTTTTTACTTCAACGGTTCTCGGTTCCTCGTCCCAATGATAACCTTCCAAACCTTCTGTTTCGGTAACGGTATAATATCCGTCCTCTAAATTTGATACATAAACCATGCCTTCTTTATCTGTTTTAAATGAACCAATTTTTTCACCATTCATTTTAGATACTGAAAAAGTTACTCCTTCCAATGGCTCACCCGTTTCGGAATCAGTTTTTATGATTTTGATTCCTGATAACGGTTTATTGGTAAATGTGACAACAGTTGGCACACTTTTCTTTACTTCAATGGTTTTAGGCGTTTCGTCGAGTATATAACCGTCTTTTGTTTTTAATTCACGCACAATATACCAATCTGGTTCGAGAGTAGGAACGTTGATTGTTCCTGTGCTATCTGTGGTGTACTCTCCGATATACTCTCCGTTTTGTTTTTCTACAAGAAATTTAACTCCAGACAAAGGTTCGTTTGTATACTCGTCAATCTTTTTGATTACAAGAGAGGCAAGCCTTGTGTTTGTAAATTCTTCTGTGTAGGTCTTTCCATAGTCTATAGACACAGTTCTTTGCTGCGTTTCGAGAGCGTATCCTTCCAGCGTTTCAACTTCTTCTATTGTAACGGTTTGTTTGCCAATATTTGAAATCACAATTTTGCCATTTTGGTCGGTTGTGAAAATACCGTTTGAAGTGCCTATAACAGTACCGTCCGCATTTGTAACCTTAAATTTTACTCCTTGAAGCGGTTCACCGGTGTCAGCGTCTTTTTTGAAAATAACAAGAGATGATTTAGGCTGATTTTTGAAAGATACTTTGTAAACTTCTCCATCTGTCCCTATATCAATGGTTTGTGGCGTTGTATCCAGTTCATAGTTTTCTAAAGTTTCTATTTCCGTCACAACATAGCTGTCCGGTTTCAGATTTGGTATCAGTATTTCGCCATTGCTGTCTGTTTCATAGATACCGTTAGTGTTGCCCTCAACAGTTCCATTGCCCGTAGTTACTTTAAACTTTACACCGCCTAAAGGCTGATTTGTTAATCCGTCCACTTTTGTTATCAGCAAAGAGCCATATGGGTAATTGGCAAATGCCACTTCTACTATAGATGTGCCATCGGCTTTTAACCATGCCTGTTGTTTCGAGTTTTCACTGATTAAGTAGTGTGTTGGGCTTTGCACTTCTTCAATGATATATGCGCCTGCCTCAAGTCCGGTAATGACAATAATACCCGAACTGTCAGTAGTATAACGCCCTATAATCGTGCCTGAGTTCCCTGAAATATCTTCAGATACTTTTCGTACTTCAAATACAGCG
>CAJFUM010000120.1 GCA_904420285.1 uncultured Clostridia bacterium
GAGAGTGTATAATATAGTGTGTAAATTATAAAACACACTATATTTTTTATATATAGAAAAAGGAGGTAAAATTAAATGAAAGAATTAACACTAGCTGAATGTTCTAAAAAGAAATTAGATGAAACATATATAGTTGTATATGCTATTAAAAACGAAATAAATATAAAGAAAGGTGATTACATAGAAAAAAGTGATATTTATACTTTAATAGGTGTTGATATTAAAGGATACAGACAGTTTTTAAATATCTACCAAGACAGAGTGAATAATAATAGATTTTGGTTAGATTGCTTTGAAAGTCTTAAAAGTAGAGGAGTTAAAAATATTTTGTTTCTTTCTGTTGATAATAATAGAAATATGAAAAGGACAGCTAAAATTGCTTTTCCTGACATCGTATTTGTAGATTCTTTAACTGATATAGTTCCTAAATTTTTTAAATACACAGCAGAAAGAGATGCTAAAAAAGTGGCTAGTAGGCTACATTCATTATACACTCAAAAAACATTATCAGATTATAAAGAAGTTTTAAAGGGTTTTAATAGTGTATATAATAATGTGATACAACAAAAATTAGTAGAAAAATATTTGTGTAATGTAGAAGGAATATATAAATATAGTAATAATATTAGAGAATTATTGTTTAAACACTCGGCAAATATAAATTTTTATGATAGTATAAGGTTAGCTTTTAATAGTAACAACAATTATGTAACAGATATTGAAGAAATATATGATAAACTAGGAGATATAAAGAAATATTTTGGTTTTATATCTTTTAAGAAAAAAGAATGGATATTAATATTAAATGATCTAATACAAATATATCCAAATATAAATTTTATATAAAATGGGAGAACAAGAAAGATGAAGAAAAAAGAAGAAAAGAAAGAAAAAACATTAAATGAACTAATAATAGATGAAGCAGTAAAACAATATAAAGAAGGAAATATTGGTAGTGCTTTAGATGTGGAAAACTTTTTAGATAGTTTGTTACAACCATTGATGCAAAATCTTCTTGATACAGAATTGGAAAACCATATAAAACATCCTAAATATGAACATACAAAGAAAGGCGAAAAAAGAAATTTTAGAAATGGATATTGTAAACCTAAAACAGTAAAAACAAAATACGGAAATATACTAATAAAGACACCAAGAGATAGAGAAGGAACATTTGCACCTGTAATAATAGAGAAAGGACAAACAAGACTAACAGGGTTTGAAGATAAATGTATAGCTTTATATGCTAAAGGAATGAGTTTAAGGGATATTGAAAAAACATTAAAAGAAATATATGGAGTAAAAATAAATAAAGAGCAAATAAATACACTAATAGCTGCTGTATCAAAAGAAGTAGAAAAATGGAGAGCAAGAAAATTAAAACCGCTATATGTATTTACATATGCAGACTGTATATATGTACCAATAAAAGGAGATAATTTAACATCATCAAAAAGAGCTATATATATAATTATAGGAGTAGATGTAAATGGATATAAAGATGTATTAGGTATGTGGACAAATGAAACAGAATCAGCTTCATTTTGGAATAGTGTATTTGAAGATTTAAAAGAAAGAGGAGTTGAAGATATACTATATATGTCTAGTGACGGAATTGCTGGATTTAAAGGTTCTTTAGAAATGGTATTTCCTAAAACTCAAAGTCAAAGATGTGTAGTTCATTTAGTAAGAAATTTATATAGTATATGTCCTAAAAAAGAAGCTAAAGAAATAATAGCTGACTTTAAAAAGATATACACAAGTATAACGCAAGAAGAAGCTAATTTAATGTTAGATGCTTTTAGAGAAAAATATAAAGACCAAAAAAGAATAGTAAAAAAAGTAGAAAGTTTTATGCAATATCTTGAATCGTTATTTGAGCTACCAGAAGAAATAAGAAAATACATATATACTTCTAATGCAGTAGAATCTGTTAATTCAGCTTTAAGAAAAGTAACTAGAGGTAAAGGTTCATTTCCTTCTGAAAGTTCTGTATTTAAAGTATTATATTTAAGAATAAAAGAATTAACAGAAAAGTGGAAAAAACCAATCCAAAATTGGAAAAAGATACAACAACAACTAATGGAAATATTTGGAGAAAGATATACCAAATATTTAAATTTATAAAACCATTGTGTACATTGACAATTGAATAAAAAGAAAATATAATCAAGAAAAAATAGAAAGGATGACTAATATGTATAGTATAGAAAAAATTTTAAAATCAAGCATATGTGCATTTAGTGAAGTAGTTTATGACTGTGATACTTTAGAAGAAGGTGTATTTTATCGAGCATTAGACGGTTATTTGCTAGAAACAAATATAGATAAATGTTTAGAAGAATGTACAGCAAGTAGTGAATATGACACAGGTAATATAGAAGAATTAGTTAATAATACAAAATTAAATTCCGAAAATTATGATTATGATACTGTTATTGCTAGTTGTAGAAAGGCTTTTTCTGATACAATATTTAAAGACAAAACAATAAACTTAGAAGCATTCATTGATAATTTAATAAAAGAATTTAAAAGATAGAGAAACTAAAATTTCTCTATCTCAATAAAATAATTAAAAAAATTTACACACTAATCTTGACAAGCTC
>CAJFUM010000121.1 GCA_904420285.1 uncultured Clostridia bacterium
CAGATGGACAATGTACTACACGCTCCGGAGGGGGCCATTCATTATCACATCTATGTCCCGGACGGCTATGATGGCAGCGAACCCTATGCGCTTTTCCTTACCCTGCCAGGCTACGAGGGCCTGTACTTCCAGGGCATGGGGCAAAACCTATATAGCGAGAACTTTGCTTTCGAGGCACTGAATTATAACGACCACATGATTGTGGTTGCCCCGCAGCTCAGCGACTGGGGGGAGACTTCAGCTGAGCAGACAATCGCCCTGACGGAGTATCTGCTGGGGCGTTACAACATCGACCAGGAACGGGTGTATGCAGAGGGCTACTCCGGCGGTGGAGAGACTATGTCGCAGGTCATGGGGATGAGGCCCGATTTATTTACTGCCTATCTCCAGTGTTCTTCTCAGTGGGACGGGGCCTACGAGCCGGTGGTGGAGGCCAGGGTGCCGGTGTATTTTGTCATCGGGGAGAGCGACGAGTATTACGGTTCCGGGCCGAGCCAGGAGGCATACGATTCCTTGCGTGAGCTGTACGAACAGGCAGGTCTGTCCCAGGCGGAGATCGATCAACTTCTGGTTCTGGACATCAAAGATGCGGATTATTTCCGCGATGGAGGTGCGCCGAATCAGCACGGAGGTGGAAATCTGTTTGCACAAGACCCCGAGATCATGGGCTGGCTGTTTAAACAGTAATGTAACAATATAATCCAAAGGAGGTGACCCTGTGGCGAAGAAATGGATTACGGATCTGGCGATGACAGTCCTTCTACTACTGCTGATGGCCTACTCTCTGGTGAGGGAAGTCCTGCATGAGTGGATGGGAATCACCATGCTGGTATTGTTCCTTCTCCACCATATCTGGAATCGAGCCTGGTATAAAAGCATTGGACGAGGCAGGCCATCTCCGTATCGAGCAGTCCAGACCGCACTGAATTTTTTGCTTTTTGCGGTAGTGCTGGGGATGCTCCTCAGTGGCCTGATTCTGTCCCAGCACATTTTGGATTTTCTGCCTTTGCAGCGTGGCGAAACCATTGCCCGGACGCTCCATCTGCCCCTTTCCTATTGGGGGTTTCTGCTTATGAGTCTGCACCTGGGCCTGCATTGGAGCGGCATTATGAATACAGTCCGCCGACGCCTGCATATACAGTCCGCGTCCAGAAACCGGGTGCTGCTCCTTCGGTTGCTGGCTGCGGTGCTTGTGGGCTATGGCCTCTATGCGTTTGCACATTACAGGTTTTCTGATTACCTGCTTTTACGGACCCATTTTATATTTTTTGCCCCGGATCAGACAGCGACGCGGTTTGTGGTGGATCACCTTGCTGTGATGGGCTTATTCGCATGTGCAGCTCACTACGGCGGGATGGGCCTGCGCCACTTTTCAGGCAGAAAGAAGGAAAAATGATGATCAGCAAAGTACTGACTGCTGGCGCACTTGTATTGGCGCTGGCGCTTTCCGGCTGCGGAGAAGGCCATACCGTGCCGTCCGGCCAGGAGGAACAAGGAGGAGCGGCCATGGAAACGGAGTTTACCGTAGATACCCCCATCCAGACAGTCATGGATGACCCGGTGTTTGACGACTATGGCCGCCTGCTTTTTCCTGTGGATACAGGCTACTGGAGCGGCGAAACCCTGGGGGACCTGCGGTTGACCTATTACAGCCACATTGACCCTGACGAGACCGTTGAGATCGTCAACACTCTGAAGGAGCGGGCTCTGGCTGGCGAGACGATTTTCTACGATATTTACACCGAGGAGGAAAAGGCAGCCGATCCCGACAAGGAAGATACCGGGCTGTTCTTTTTCAAGGGAGACCCAGGAGCGCGTTTTGCTGTGTGTAATGCAGGCGGCGCCTTTGCCTATGTGGGCGCCATGCACGACAGCTTCCCCCACGCCCTGGAGCTATCCAAGCAAGGCTACAACGCCTTTGCCCTGATATACCGCCCAGGCGCACAGACGGCCTGCGAGGATCTGGCCCGGGCCATCACCTTTATTTTTGATCATGCCGAGGAGCTGGAGGTGGACACCAGCTGCTACTCACTCTGGGGCGGCTCGGCGGGTGCACGGATGGCGGCCTGGCTTGGCACCTATGGCCCTGCGGCGTTTGGCGGCGATGACCTGCCCCAGCCTGGAGCAGTCATCATGCAGTACACAGGGCTGGGCGAGTATTCCCCCAGCGACCCGCCCACCTATGCCTGTGTGGGAGATCAGGATGGGATCGCC
>CAJFUM010000122.1 GCA_904420285.1 uncultured Clostridia bacterium
CAGACCGGGACTGCGCGGCGGAGGAGTTGGAGCGGCTGGCGGAACGAGGAGATGCTCACGCCCAATACATGATGGGCCTACTCTACACTCATCTCTCCGAAGGATGCCGCAAGCAACGGCCAAAACCAGCCGGTTCCCTCAGCGGAGTCCTGCCCATGATCCAGCTGTTCCTCCCACGCCGGGAGCTGGTTCCGCTCCGCTGCAGAGCCCCTCCCCGCCCGCTGTGTCCTCTGTATGGCGCAGGCAGCACGCATCCGGCGGCAGCTCCGCCAGCCGATTGGCGGCGTATCCCGCCGGATTTCCTTTCGCCCAATCTGTACCGCAAATCTGGTTTGTTTTTCATCCACATCTCCTTATCACAGGCCGGCGCCCGTTCCCGCATATCCCTCTGCGGGGACGGGCGCCCTCTGTTCCCCCAATCCCATCGGCGAGACCTGTCCCTTCCCTGGGCTCCAATTGCCCCGCCGGATCATCAAAAATGGAGGATTACATGGATTTTACAGTTCTCGATATTCAGGCGGAGCTGCGCGCGCTGGAGCGCAGGTACCACACGCCGCATTTTTTTGATTTGACCTTGCGGGTACTCTGCGAGGCACAGCACGCGAATCTGCTGGCCAACATTCCAAAGGAGGACCTGCCGGTGATTGCGGAAGCCGCCCGGCTCCATGACATTGGGCTGCTGGCCATTCCCAGCGGCCTTCCGGAGGCGCCGGCGCGCACTCCCTATGAGAATGCACTGTTCCAAAAGCACCCGGAATACGGCAAAGTCCTCCTGCACGCACTCGCGCCCCAGGGCAAGCAGCTCCCGCCCCTGATCTGCTATGCGATGGAAATCTGCTACCGGCACCACGAGCAGTGGTCCGGCGATGGGTACCCGTGCGGCCTGAAGGGCAGTCAGATCCCCGCCTATGTGCAGGTCGTCAGCCTCACAGACTGCTATGACACGCTGCGGATGTCCAACGGCCGGCGCAGCGCCATGTCCCACGAGGGGGCCATGGAGGTCCTGTCGCATTTCTACCAGGGATATTTCAATCCGCGCCTTGTGGACTGTTTCGAATCTGTCAGCGACTGCCTTGTGGCAGATCTCTACACGGGGAGGGATGCCCGTGCGTGACCGCCAAGAGGAGAGCGCCCTCAGCCAGGCCGCAAGCATCGCGCATACCACCTATGGAGCGATAAAAACCGGGAAAGCCATTGCCGCCGCCGCGAAGGGGGCCTCGGCCGCAGGCCCCTACGGTGCGGCTGTGGGCGCACTCTGGAGTGTCCGCCATCCAGTTGGAAAGATTGCCCTCGTGTGCCTGTTGCTGCTCCCCGTCCTGTTTCTCGTGATGCTCCCCTCCCTGATTTTCGGCGGGCTCGGCGGAGAGAGCACCGGCGGACAGCCGATCCTCAACGACGCTGCGGCGGTGATCGAGAATACCAACCAGATCGCCTTTGCCATCACCCAGGTGCTGGGCGAGGGGATCGATGATGTGAAGGCTCGGATCGCACAGGATTTCGAGGCGACGGGCGGAGACGGCTATGAGATCGTCAACCCCTATGAGGGCAACCTCGTCAGCAACACCAATCTCCTGCTCTCCCAATACTGCGCCTCCAGGGACCAGGATTGGCGCAGCATCTCCCTGTCCGATCTGGAACAGGTCCTGCGGCAGGGCAAGGAGCACCTGTACACCTACACCAGGGCACAGGAAACGCGCTCTGTCCCGGATGACCCGGAAACCGAAGCGGATGAGAGCGGTACCGAGACATGGTATGTCTATACCATCGCGTATCGGGGCGAGGCCTACTTCGCAGACCAGATCTTCCATCTCTCCGCAGAGCAGCTGGCCCCGGCAGACGACTATGCGCAGAATTTGAGCCTGTTCCTAGGCGATGGGATGTTTCAATTTGCCGGCAGCTCCAACACCATCCCCTCCCTGGGGGACGTTCGGTTTACAGACGGTGTGACAGAGGTGGTCTATTACAATCAGCTGGATGACCGGTATGCCAATCAGCCCTACGGCACCGACAACATCGGCGGCTATGCCTGCGGTCCCACCGCCATGGCAATCGTCGTATCCTCCCTGACAGAGGATCGGGTGGATCCCGTGGAGATGTCCCGGTGGGCCTATGAGCACGGGTACTGGTGCAGCAAGAGCGGGTCCTACCACACCCTGATCCCCGGCGCGGCTCAAGCCTGGAATCTCCCTGTGGAGGGCTGCACCGCCTCAGAGCCGCAGCGGATCGTGGATGCGCTCAGCCAGGGGAAGCTGGTGGTCGCGCTCATGACAAAGGGCCACTTCACGTCAAGCGGTCATTTCATCGTCCTGCGGGGCGTCCGGGACGGCAAGATCCTCGTGGCGGATCCCTCCAGCTACACCCGGAGCCAGAAGGCCTGGGACCTCTCCATTATATTAAATGAGGCCAGCCGGCGAGCCGGGGCTGGCGGACCGTTTTGGATTATTGGGTCATGAGAAGCTTCTCATAATATCTCCTATTGAGCTGGGCCACGCGGGGCTGAGAAGGAGTCGAAAGAGAGCGGCAGCGCGTATGCCGCCATTTTGCATCGGGGACCGATCCGTGTGCGTCAGGGCGTCAATCACAAACCTGTCGGCTGGCATCCTGTCTGCGGGGGGGCGCCTGCCAATCGTATCGGAACATGATCGCAGGTACGGCAGACGATGATTTCCCGTTGACAATTGCGCAGGCACAGAATACAATGTAATTAAATTAAAATAATTGCATATTATAGCTGTGGGAGGAGGACGAAGTATATGGCCGAGACAGACTACCGGGCAATCTGCCTGGAGCTGTTTGGAACAGACGATGTGGAGAAGCTAAAAATGATTGCAAAGCAGATTCGGCAAAAAAACACACGCCATGCAGGGCGTAAGCGCAAGTTCAATGAAGCAGAAACCGAGGAGATGAAGCGGCTCCAGAGAGCGGGCATGACTGTCAATGACATTGCCAGGCGGTTTGGTACCTCGCGCCAGATCATCGGGAAATATCTCAATACGCCGCTGCCGGAAGGCTATACTATGCGTATGACCTATATGTTCCGGCACCAGCCCTGTACCACGATTGATGTAGATTTCCTGCGGCGCAATATCCGTATTCAAAACAAGACCGATGACATCCTGCACAGAGCCTTTGGCACCAATGAGCAGCCCACATGGGATGACTTTGAATGTTTCCTTCAGGAGCGGTGTTTTCCGAAAACACGGGGGCACCTGAAGGATGAACTGCGGGCCCTGGGACTGGATTCCTACGATCCTCTGCAAATCGTTGAGAAAACAAAAGGCCGGACAGCGGAAGATGACCTGTGGCTGAAGATCCAATACAGGCAGACGTGAGGTGTGAAATGAACAGGATCAATTTGGACGCGGCCGCTTTGGAGCCGAAAACCGGCCACACGTCAAAGGGCGATCAGCCCAAGTGGCAGGTGCGTGGGAACTGGTACAAAGCGGATCATATGGGGTACGAGGCCCTGGTGGAGGTTCTGATCTCCGGCCTTTTGAGAAAATCCAATGTTTCTGACTTTGTAGACTACCAGTTGGTTCAGATCCATTATCACGGAAAAGAACTGATCGGATGTGCCAGCAAGAACTTCCGCGGAAGGGATGAAATGCTGATCCCTTTTCAGCGGCTGCACCGCGCCTATCAGGGAGGCCGCGGCCTTTCGGAGGCGATTGCAGCCATGCCGAATGCGGCTGCCAGGATCCGGTACACAGTCGACTTTATCGAGCAGACAACCGGCTTGACAGGCGTCGGCCCGTACCTCACAACGCTATTGGAGATAGACGCCTTTTTCTTAAACGAGGATCGCCACACCAACAATCTGGCGGTGATCCGGGATGAGCGGAGCGGGAACTTCCGCCTCTGTCCTATTTTTGATAATGGACTGGCACTGTTGTCAGACCTGAACGACTATTCATTGGATGCCGATATTTACAGCTGCATCGACAGGGTGCGGGCAAAACCTTTCTCTTTGGATTTTGATGAACAGGTTGAAGCCGCAAACGAGCTGTATGGATCGTTCTTGAAATTCACATTTACAAGGCAGGATGTGCTGTCTATCCTGGAATCTGCAGAGGCTTTCTATCCGGAAGC
>CAJFUM010000123.1 GCA_904420285.1 uncultured Clostridia bacterium
TGTACTCATTACTGGAAACATACCAGTAGGTATTACTAAAAGATATGGTCTTTCAATTCTCATAATTTCATCTTCTGTAAGTAGTGGTCTTGATATTAAATTCATACTTTCTGAATTACTACCACTTTGATACCTAGTATAACTACTTGACCTAGAATAACTAGATGTTGAATAACAGCCTAATTTTTTTGAAATTGTAGTTGCTGTTTCTGTACTAGCTGTTTTTAAATATAGCCAAGTCTGGCAGTTATCTCTAATATTCTCTGCAACCTCTTTACCATACTTATTTTCTAATTGTGCGAATGATTGCAAAAATAGATTAAATCTAATTTTTCTACCACCAGCTACTGTTAGCATATTTTGAAATGCTGGTATTGTACTAAAATTTCCAAATTCGTCTAATATATAGTTTACTCTTTTAAATAATTCCCCTCCTCTTGAATCTGCTTTTTCTACTAATGCTACATAGTTTTGATAAACAAATAAACTTGCCAATGAATAGTATGTAGTTTTTTCATCTGGTAATATGATAAATGTAGCTATTCTCTCTTTTCCAGCATCTGTTAAAGAAAAATCACTTTCACAAGTCATAGAATAAATACTTTTATTAGTAAATAATCTTAATGTTGTTAATGCACTTGTAAAAAAGCTACCTCGTGTTTTATCTGGTGCAATTCGTGCTATACTAAAAATACTTGTTGCTGGGTGGTCTGGTGCTAAACATTCTATATATCTATTTATAGGCATTTGATTATTTCCAACCGTTTTACACATTTCTGATATAAACATATATACATTTGTTAAGTTCTGATATTCTGGGTTATTTTTATTATCAAAAACTACACTCATTATCGCACCAGCAATAACCGACATCTCTCCATCTCGCCAAATCTTCTCTGTATGTCCATTATCATCTCCTACTAAACTTGCTGTAATGTCCCAAGCATATTCTTCTGCCTTTCTATAATCTTCTCGATTTACTGCATCTATAACTGGTTGTAAAAAATTATATTTGTTTGATTTTGTTGGATTTTTAAAATCTAATGTAATGATTTTATAACCTTTACTAATTAAATATGGGTATGTATATTGATATAGTTCGCCTTTTGGGTCTGACAAAATCATACTTTCTCCTGCAAGTGCAAGGTTACCTATTGTTTGTAAAACAACACTTCTAGTTTTACCACTTCTAGTTGCACCAACTGTTAGAGAGTGAATATTCTCATCTACAAAATATATCTGTTCTTCTTTTTTAGTTTTCTTATAGCCTACAACAAGTCCACCTTTACTTGCTTTATATTCTCCATTATCATTTAAGGGTAATTTATTACATTTGAAATTCTTTTCAAATTCTTTGTTGGTTTGCCATCTGGCTGTACCATATTGCCCTTGTCCAATAGCTTTTGGAGTTTTTATTTTATCAGTTATTTTTTCAATTTCACTCTCATAGCTATTTTTATTTATAATTAGCATTGCAAATATTAAAACTTCAAACAATGTGAACATTAAAAAAAATAGTGGTAAAAACTTTTCATTTACTACTATTTTCTGAAAATCATATATAGACTTTGGAATATCAATTTTTGATAATTGTATATGTACTAGACCAGCTAATATTGTACTAATCGGAATATTTATAATACTTGCTATTATTCCTACTATTAGCTTGTTTTTCTTCACAATTCTAATTCCTCCTCTCTATCTAATTTAAACATTTCTGTATATTTTTCTATTTGTTCTTCTGTTAAACTTTCAAAGTCTAACTCTTTTGTATTATTGCCTGTTATAACAAAAGTTCCCCTTATTGCTAAATCATCAATATAACGATTAACTGGTATATTATCTGCTAAACCCCTTGAATTATAAACTATAAGGACTTTGTTATATTCAATTACTTCTATTTCTTGTCCTATTTTCTTTCTTAATGATTCCAAATCATTCCATATTTTTTCTGTATATGGCTGTTTGTTAGGCTCAATTATCATTATCTTCATACGGAGTTCATTGCCAATTATAATCCCCTCCTTATCGTTCTAAATCTTCGCTACCATAACTCATTCTTCTAGCCCATTCTTTTTTTGCATTTGTAGATAATGAATTTATATAATCTTGTGAATTTGCTCTTGAATTTTCTTGTTCCTCTAATCTGCTCATTATTGCATATAAATTAAATAACAACATCTCTGCTGTTATTTCTTTATACTCTTTCATCATTTTTATAAGCTGATTTCCAAGCATATTATATAATTTATCAGTTTCTGAATTTACTATCTTTTCTGCTTGTTCTTCTGAAAAATAACTTGCTATTTCTTCTACTTTTTTAAAATAATTATCATAGCTTTTTTTCATATCAAAATTACTTTCACATAAACTATCTATTAGCTTGTTTATTTCCACTTTTAATTCACTATCTAAAAAAGCATAAGCTAATCTTCCGTTTTTTTGGTAGCTGATTTGCTATTTTTTTGAATGTTGCAATTAGCTTTTTCCTATCTGGATTTTTAATTTTTGTATATGGTATTTTTGAATCACAATTTTCAATACTCATAGCTTTCATTTCTTCAATTAAATCTTTACTTTTTAAATCTTTTTTTATATTATCTCTTTGTTCATATAACTCTTGTAGTTCTTCTTTATATATACCCTTTGCTATAATATCTCTTATTCTGTTTTGCTGATAAGTAGATATATAACACTTGCTTATTATCTGTGATCTGTCCCAGAACATATAATGCAAGTGTGGATTCCCTTTTTTTAAATGTACTACCCCAA
>CAJFUM010000124.1 GCA_904420285.1 uncultured Clostridia bacterium
GCGTCGGCCAATCCCGCCATCTGCATGGCGGGGAAAGGGATCTTCTGATTTCTGTTCTCAGGGTTGCGATTCAGCACAAATTTCATGGTAATATTCCTCCTATCATTTTTGTCAAGCGACATCTGGCTCATGAATTAACTGGTAATTTCGCTCATCTTCCTCCTCATCTCCAAAAGGAAATAGAGTGAATTGCTGACCAGCATGGGTCCATTTGCGCGGGTCATAGTTCGTAATAATCAGCTCTTCATACAGGCTGTCCGCCGTCTGTGACATGCTGTTGGGTCGGGTGGTATAGAAAATATAGAACTCTTTATAAAGGTCCAGAATAAATGGGCAGTAGTTGTAGGACACCATTACATGGCCTTTGCACTTCAACAGCACATCATGGAGTCTGTAATGATCTTCTTTGGGAAACTCTACCTGATAACAATCCTCGGCCTGAAAGTAAGGCGGATCGCAGTAAAAAAAGGCATTCTCTCGGTCGTACTGCTGAATCAGGCTCTCAAAATCCTTGTTCTCGATGATTACGTTTGCCAATCTACGAGAACATTCCCAGATTAAATAGAAGAATCGCCGAATGTCACATGGCTTTCCGGCAAACGCTTTGCCTCCGCCGCTGAAGCTGTAGCGGATCAATTTGAAATAATCGGCTGCTCGCCTGATATCGCCACGGGGAGAACGCTCCAGCAGCAGCTTTTGAATGCTTTCCCGTTCCAATGGCTTGAGATATACCTGGGTAAGCTCCAATTCTTCCTTTAGATAGTCATCGGTAAATTCATCTTTAGAAAAGAATTTCAGGAGCACATCAAAGTCATCTCTGGCATTAAGCGGAAGAAAGCCCAGCTCTTTCAGTAGGGCAAGGGTTCGATCTTTTACGCAGCAGAACAGGTTCGTCAAATTGCTGTTGTAGTCGTTGTAGACTTCCATACAGCCCTTCTTGAGCGGGCGGCTGAGCGTTACAGTTCCACTTCCTCCGAAGACATCGATAAACCGTGGATACCAGGGAGGTGCCAGTTTCCGGATTAGCCACAGGAGTTTGCTTTTCCCGCCGACCCATGGAATAAATGACCTGGCAATACGCACTCACCTCCCTGAACTGAAGTCATCCAAGGATTCCTCCAGCCCAAGAATCACCGCGTCCAGTCCAGCACGTATTTTCTTCAGGTACCGGATTGTGCTATAGACTTCTCCCGAAGTTTGGGCATAGTAGTATCCGTTCTGATCACTGGCGATGGGCTCCTTCTTTCTTCGCAGACGGCTGACATACTTTCGAAGATCTGAGCCGCTGAGATTCAAAGCACGTTGTAATTCCTTGCTTCCAATGCGGCGGGCACGGCCAAGACAAAAGCCTTTCAGGTAAATCAAAAGTTGTTCTTCTTTGTTCATAAATGCCTCCTTTTCCGGACACGTTTTACCGAAAAAGGGTGCAAAAAAAGAAGGGGCCGTTTTGTCCCTTTCGGAAAAACGGCCCCTTCTTTGATGCGAGGTTATTACATGGTCATCTCCGGTTCATGTTCTGGCTGGCTGTATTCGTATATGATCTCTTGCTCATTCCTGGCTGCATAGCCATGGTCTGTCGCGGACAGGCCATATTTTGCCATGTGATGCTGGGCATAGGCCGCCGAGTCAAAGCATTGGATGAGCAGCGGATCCTGGTCAAGTACACCCTCCTTTCGGGCCAGGTCCATGCCATACTGGGCAAGATCAACCCCTCGGGGAATAAATTCGTAACAGTGGAGGTTTTGAGCGAGATCCAATGCCAAATCCAGACGGTGACAGTCTTCCAATTCCATGACGCACTGCCATTTTTCCATCCAGTGGGGTTCTCCCTGTCCCTGTTCCGCCCAAACATAACCGAAGTCAATGGCGTGGCGAACCAATTCTCCTGCGGAGTCATATTGATTGAGAATGTCGGTGATCTGAGGCAACACGCAATCCACATCCACCGCCATACACTGATCCAGAGTTTCTACTTGCAAGGCATCCAGCCCGAGAAGCAGCTCATCCGGGTGGGCGGTATCCATATATTCGCCTGTGTCGGGGAATCCGATCCAGACACCCTCCATATTGTTCCTGCTTACCAGTTTGACCCGAATTGCATACTCACCGGTGATAGGCAGCGGCACGTTGGGATTTACCTCCGGCAAGGGACGATCGGGGTTCAGCCGCTCTACATAGTGGTTCTCAACAAAACTGCCTGAACCATGCTCCCGATAGGCTGCCCCAACAATTTCTGGGTCAAGGTAGCCCCGTGCCGCGTGTGTGGGGGTGTGAATATGCTCCATGACGAATCGTCCCAGTAGCACATCGTCCTCTGCTCCA
>CAJFUM010000125.1 GCA_904420285.1 uncultured Clostridia bacterium
ATTGAGATTTATTACAGCTTTGTCGGCAAGATTGACTTGCCCGAAGCCTAACGCCCGACCTATCCGACACAACGCGCGAGTGCCGGATAGGAACGGCAAAATTTTTTACACTTCTATTACTTCTTTATCGCGCATCAGAAAAAACAGGGGCCTGGTCTTATTTCTCCTATACCGGAAGCCGCCGTCTGCCCTTTCCCGGCCATCATCCATGCCAAAGTGCTTCCTTTTTTCTGGCAAAAGATCATCAGCTGGTTTTATGAAAGTAACGCCAATGGACTTTTCCGCCGCTTTGCTCGTTTGTCCTATCAGGCCCTTGACTCCAAACATCCCACATCGCCATTGATAGGCCATAAGGCATAGATAACCGGTTCCACGCACAAAAGGTATATCGTTATTTACGTTCAGTGTCATTTCCGAGGTGAAACGTATGTGGCTTCTTTTTGCTGTCGGCTCTGCCTTTTTTGCTGGTATCACAGCGATACTGGCAAAATGCGGTATTCGAACCACAAATGCGCATGTGGCAACAGCCGTCCGAACGATTGTTGTACTTTGATGGTGTTTATCACTGGCTCTCAATCTCAATTAGCAGGGCTGGAGCATCGTACTGTACTATTTTTACTGCTGTCTGGGTTGGCTACTGGAGCCTCCTAGCTATGTTATTTTCGCGCCCTGCAATTAGGTGATATCAACAAAGTGGTCCCCATAGATAAATCCAGCACCGTCTTGACCATTTTACTGGCCTTTTTGCTGCTGGGAGAACCCATTGGCCTAAGCCAAGGCATCGGGGCAATCCTGATTGGTGTGGGAACGCTTTTGATGATCGAGCCAAAACATGTCCCCAGCACCTCCTCCTTTTCAAGCAAAGGATGGATGGGTTATGCTTTTGGGTCGGCAATCTTTGCCAGCCTCACTGCCATTTTAGGCAAAATTGGCATCCAGTCCATCGATGCCAATTTGGGCACTGCCATACGCACAGGTGTGGTACTGGTAATGGCTTGGGGTATGGTGCTGATAACGGGCAACATGCAGAACGTACGTCACATCCCTAAAAAAGAGCTTTTGTTTATCTGTCTGTCCGGCTTTGCCACCGGAGCCTCCTGGCTATGCTATTTCCACGCCCTGCAAGACGGCCCGGCCAGCGTTGTCGTGCCTGTGGATAAACTAAGCATCCTCGTCACCATTGGTTTTTCTTCTCTGGCATTTCACGAACATCTAACAAAAAAAGCTGCTCTGGGGTTGGCCTTGACTGTTGCAGGAACCTTCGCTATGCTCCTATGACAAAATCTTACGCTCTTTCGCTGGGTTTTCTGTCTGTCCCTGCATTTTCTGCCATAGAACTTGAAAACGCATATCCATCACCATCATCTGCTATCTTATACGAAGATATCGATTCCAGCGGATGCCCATCACCGTAAACATCTGGACACGGCGCTTAAATGAGCATGCCTGCCATGAAAAGATAAATCTGTAAATAACAGCAACTTGCTTCTGGAAATCAGCTCGATTGTACCTGCGTTGGCTTTGCTAAAAGCAAAAAGGCAGAAGAAAAATGGCAAACAGCCATTTTTTCTTCTGCCTTGCTGGATACTTCTAGCTTTTTTGCGGAAACCTGTCTTAGCCTTTGTTTTCCGCCGCAGTTATGAAAAAGAAAAATAGTCCAGATCCTCCGGCAAAATCAACTCCCGTTTACTGTCCTGCGCCGTAATCGGCCGCACCGGCCGACAAGGATTCCCATAGGCCAAATATCCTGCCGGGATATCTTTTGTTACCACACTGCCTGCGCCAATCACTGCGTTATCCCCAATCTGTACACCTGCCGTTACCACCACATTCGAAGCAATCCATACTTGGTTGCCAATATGGATGGCCGGTGCATACTCTGCCATAACCGTATGGCCCTGCCCATCTAATCCCATCCGCTCCTGTGCTAAAAGCGGGTGGGAAGTGGCCATCAAAGAAACATTCGGACCAAAACACACGTTATCTCCAATCCACACTGGCCCATCATCCATCACGGTTAAGTTGAAATTGGCAAAGAAATTCTCTCCAATGAAGGTATGACAGCCATAGTTTAACTGCACCGGGCCTTGAAAGTAAAACACCTTCCCCACGCGGCCTAGGATCTGGCGCATCACTTCCTGCCGCCTAGGATCATACTCATCCATGGCATTATACCTTTGACAGGCTATATGCGCCCGGTGTTTCAGCTCTTTTAGCTCTGGTTTTCTTGGATCAAACATTTTTCCTGCAAAAATCTTTTCTTCCTCTGTCATTTCCCACTCCCCCTATCGTAAGTGCAACAGGCATTTCAAACGATGATGGAAAGCATCCTACACTTTGCAAAAAAGTCGCTACAGACAAAAACGCCGCCTGTATTTCAGACAGCGTTTTATCCGGTAAATGCCCAAAGCAGCACCCCCGCTCCTACTATGCCTAATACTGCCGCAGTCATCAAAAAACCCCATTCTCGATGGTGGTCATAATAATACAGCGACTGAGCTGCTCCTTCGAGCAGCAGTAACCCAAACCAATGTTTAAAAGCTGGGTTATCCCATACCAAACAAATGACTGTAATCACTTGGGTCACGGCAATCAACATTGTCAATACCAGATTCGGGGATGGACTTTTCATCGGCATACCATTTTGTCCTTCATCTTGCTTTGCCATCTGCTTTTCCTCCTTTTCTGGATGTTTTTTGCCTATTTCTATCTCATTTATGGTATCATAGGGCTCTTTTTTCTGTCAATAAAAAATAGGCCCGGCCCTCCTTTCACACTTTGCCGTCAGCCTCATATACTGGGAGTATGCCATCGGTCATTGGAGGGATGATATGTCCGTCTATGTGGAAGCCTATCCCATCTTTGCCTGTACCGGCAGCAGTTCTTTCCCCCCGCCCCTTTCTCCTGCTCAGGAAGAAGATTGCCTGCGGCGCATGCTCGCCGGAGAAAAAGAGGCCCAGGATCAGCTCATTGAGCATAACCTACGCCTGGTAGCTCATATCGTAAAAAAATATGCGCTGCCGGGGAAGGATACCCAGGATCTAATCTCCACCGGTACGATTGGTTTAATTAAAGCAGTGCAATCCTTTCATCCTGGGAAAAATACCCGTTTGGGCACATATGCCGCCCGGTGTATTGAAAATGAGATCTTAATGCTCTTTCGTGCAGCAAAAAAATCCAGTACGGACGTCTCCCTCCAAGACCCCATCCGTCAAGACAAAGATGGCAATGAGGTGACGCTGCTGGATACTCTTTCAAGAGAAAGCGTTCCCCTAGGAGACCATCTGGAGCAAGCCTGCCTGATCCAAGCGCTGCAAGAAGCGCTAACCCATCTGCCAGAACGGCAAAAAGAAGTGCTGATCCTCCGTTATGGCCTGGATGGCGGCGGGGAACGGCCCCAGCGGGAAGTGGCCAAACGTCTTGGCATTTCCCGCTCCTATATTAGCCGCATTGAAAAACGGGCATTGGAAACGTTAAAAGCATCCCTTGCCGCAGAGGATCTGCTGGATTAAGTTTCGTTCCTTCGCTTTGTCTGCAAAACGAAGGAGTACATATCTTTTCTTGCCCTGAGGGCTTTTCTTTTTGCTCTTCCATGGGACAAGCTGTCCTGCCCTTTCTGGCACCTAGGTTTGACCGTCACCTTTTCTCTTTTTTCCATAGATATAAAACAGTTTATCCAAGCACTGCTATGGCATACTGATGGTTCAAAAATCGGTATCGCCCTTGGCTATGGCTGCTTTTCCTCTCATTTTCCCTCCCGTTTCAAGGAAAGAGACAATTTCACGGAAAATTGGGTCCTACATCCAATGGATGAAACTTCTAACAGCTTATGAAAAAATGCTTATACCATCATCGGTCAGTTCCTCATGGATTTCTCCCTCGGTTTCCTTATCGCTGATCGCTCCTTTCTGCCCGCAAGCAGCACATAAAAAAGCAGCCGTTTTCAGATAAAAATAGCTGCTCTCGGTGAATGTATTTAGTTGTTTAAGCTGGCGGCAAACTCCCCGATAAATGGGAAGTTATAGATTTAACATATAGAGAATGCTATTTCTATCGGGATAGGAATATGGTATAGGTAATTCCTCTGTATTGATTTTGCAGAATCCTGCTTTTTCATAAAATCTATGAGATGCATGAGCAACTGATGGCGTATCCAATATTATATGATGTACACTTGTACCTTTAGCATATTCCAACAACTCATTATATAAAGCAAGCCCGACTTTTTTTGAACGGAACTCTTTTTTAACGAAAAACTTCTTCATGATAGCACATTGCTGTTCTTTTATCATAAGTCCGATAGTTCCAATTACCTCATCACCAGATAAAGCAATCCAGAACTTTCCTCCATTTTGCAAATAAGATTGCTCTATATCGAGTAAATCTGGCTGCTCTTGAAGAGACAGACTGATTCCGGCCTCATTGTTTTGTATATTAAGAATAAGTGATATGATTTCATTATCGTATTTTTTACTATATGATTCAATCCGCATAAGACTCACCTCATAATAAATTCCGATTTGTCGCTCTGGTGTTACATATAATTATACCATCAGACTATGAACAAATCGATGTCATTTCAGCCTGTCGGCGGCATTGTTTTCTATGGCATACCGCCGCGCCGATTCCCAGCGTTGCTCACTGTATGGGGTGGTCAGATGGAAAGAGAAGCGGCCTTTCTCAATGTCAAACTCCATGCAGCCTGTTTCCGGGTCTGCATCGGTCTGCTGGCAGATCGCCGGATAACGGCGGCTGTATGCAAGCAGGCGCTTTTTCAAGGCGGCGTTGTGGGTGCGGATAGGGTCGGCCGCTTGGTGATACCGCCAGCGTTTGATTCATCACTGCTTATTCTGGAACAGGGGCTTATTTTCAAATCTATTGTCTGAATCCTATTTTTATATTATAATAAAAAATTAGAGAAATTTTTCCCTTTGGGGCGCATTGGTAAGAAAGGAAGTGCAGCAATGACGAAGCAACAGATTTTGCCGGGAGAACTGGCGCTGGCTTTGGTACTAATCATAAATAGCTTTGGTGTGGAACTGATGACAAAAAGTGGATTTGGTATCTCCTCCATTTCCTCTGTCCCCTATGTGATCCATCAAGCCTTGCCTGCCTTACTTTCGGCACCTGGAACTATCTCTTTCAGACCATGTTGGTGGTTATTTTATTGATATTGGCCAAGCAGTTTCGTCCCAGCTATGTATTTTCCTTTGTGGTAGGGATTGGCTTTGGCGTCATGCTGGATGTGCATGGGCTTTGGGTGACCCAACTGCCTGATCTGCTGGCATTACGCATTTGCTATCTTGTGGCAAGCTTTTTCATCCTGGGCTTTGGCATCTCTTTAAGCAATCTCTGCGGCCTGCCCATCATCCCCACAGATCTTTTTCCCCGGGAGTTTTCCCTGCTGACCGGCTTGGGGTATGGAAAAGTAAAAACGAGCTTTGACATTTTATGCCTTGCCCTCACGCTGCTGCTTTCTTTTTTGGTGCTGCATCGGCTGACTGCCATCGGGATTGGCACTGTGCTGTGCGCCTTTTTCATGGGCAAATATGTTGCCTTTCTCAATGAGAGTCTTCGCCAGCATGTCCGTTTTGAAAGCGTTTGTCAAAAACAGCTTTCTGCTTTTTTTGCACATTGGCCTTTGCTCCGTCATAAATAAACCGCTCCGAGCCATAGCTCGGAGCGGTAAAAGCGCTATCCTTTCCCGCGTTTTGCGGGTTTTTTTATGCCAATTTCACTACCCACAGCGATGTGTTAGAAAAGGTTTCGTTATCACTGTCGCCCCACAATGTCACCACTTGGCCTGCTGTTGCAGTAATGATCGCACCGCTAGCTAGATGCACCAAATTGGTGGTTGCTACCACCTGTCCGCTGGCTTTGGTGCCCTCGATCTGGGTGCCATCAAGCCGCAGCTCACAGCTTACCGGTGTAGCTGAACTATTGGCATCTGTTACATCCGTGGAATAAAATAGCTGATACGTCCCTGCCGTATTCAGTGTTACCTCGGCTGCGCTAGCCGTATGAGCAATATCCGAACCGGCTTGGAGGGCATTGGTGGCAAAAGTTAGGGCACTACCACCGGAAGACGGTGTTTGATCCCCCGTATTGACTGCATATAATGCACTTAACGGAGGAGCTGTCCCCGTATCCCCTTTGGGGCCTTGCGCCCCGGTGGGTCCAGTGGCCCCTGTTGCACCAGTCGGGATAACCGTCACTGGACTGCTGGCTGAACAAAAGAAAAAAACAGCTGTACTTCTTCTGCCCCTACAATGGCTTTTTCTACACAAAACCGTACCCATCTTCTCTGTTGCTCCACGGCAGAGGTCTCCCGGCGATATACCGCAAATGTTTCTTGCCGCTGGCAAAGCAACTTGTTTTTACATCGTTCGTACATTTCTTCAGAAATCTTTCCGGCCAATTTTTCTAAATACAGATTTTCTAAAAAAGTGGTATCCTCTTGCCTTACCGGTACTTTTTCCATCGCCGGCGGCGGACCAATGACCTGCATCACCTGGGCCAAAAGCCATTCTTCCGCCACGCAAACGCCAGGACAAGCGCCTCCCTTTTTCCGGCAGGCACATACATAATAATACCTTCCCCGCGAGGATTTACTTGTCATTGGCCCTCTGCATTGACCGCAAAAAAGTTTTCCCCCGAAAGGGCGTACTCCAGTTTGGCGAGACTTTTGGCGGCGGCATTGAGCTAGATCAAACTGCGCTGCACTAAGCAGGGCAGTGACAGCGCCTGGTGCGACAATCCAATCCTCTCGATTGACCCGCATCTGGGCAGGGATTTTATAGCTTTTTCGCCGAAACCGGCCCTGGGCCAAATCTCCCCGATAGACAGGATGATGCAAAATGCCAGAAATTGACTCCTCTGTCCAGCGGCCTTCTTTTTGTGATGCCGCCGGTGAATAAAAAGGAAGTCCCTGCTGCCTTTTATATGCAGAGGGACAGGGAATCTGTCGGGCATTTAATGCCTCAGCAATCTGGCGGCGACTTTCCCCCGCTTCCACATACCGCCAAAAAATTTCTCGTACTATCTCTGCCGCCGCTTCATCCACCTCTAAAGTATGATCCGGCCCTTTCCGATAGCCATAAGGCGCAAAAGCACCCAGAAACTGTCCCTGTTCTTTCTTTGCCTTCAAAACAGCACGAATTTTCGCCGAAGTTTGTCGGCAAAAATCATCATTAAGCACATTTTGCAGCGGCAGCAGCACGCCTACCTTCTCATGGCAAGTATCAAAAAACGGGAGTTCCAGAGAAATGACACGTACCCTCCGCTCCACAAACCATTCCTCTAACAATCTTCCTGCCTCTAAATAATTCCTGGATAGCCGGGATGGGTCTTTCACCATCACACAATCAATCTTTCCCTCTTCCACATCCTGCAGCAGCTGTAAAAAACCAGGCCGATCCATCCGCATACCGCTGGCGCCATCGTCCACATACACCCCTGCTTCCTCTAAATCTCCCTGACCTGCTAAAAATACTCTCATCCGCAGCAACTGATGCTCTATACTTAGGCTTTGTGCCCGCCCATCTTCCTTTGAAAGCCGGGCATATAGTCCAACGTGCCAAATCTTATTGGCCATAGCGTTCTTCCTCCCGGTGAATAAAGGCCTGCCTTTTTTCCTGAAAGCTCTCGCCTTCAGACAAAAAAAAGAAGGAAGCCTTTTTCTTTCTTCCTCCTTTTGCTTTTGGGGCACAAGATGGCTGCTCTTGATGGGATACTTCCCGTCTGTTTTGCATCCGGATGCCTTCTTTCTTTTTTTGTCATTTTATGCACGGCCCAAAAAAGCTATGCCTTCTAATTGCCGCAGTGCCTCCTGCCGGTAAACACGAAAGGCAGATGGCAACGGATATTCCTTTTGTAGTTGCTGTGCGCTTACCCAAGTGAAGCTTGGCAGCTTATGGGGTACGATTCCCCCATACCCTGTCATATGCCATTCGATATGGGTAAAAATATGCTTGGCCTGGGGCAGCCGATAGACCGTTGTTCCTTCATACCCAAGCGATGTCAGTGCCTCTGCCACATCCGTCCCCTCCTGTTGCGGAAACTCCCAAAGCCCCGCCAACAATCCCTTATCAGGCCGCTTGCACAGGGCAACTTGATCTCCGCAAAACAACAAAAATACCATCCGTTCCTCTTGACGCCGGGGTTTTTTTGCCCCTTTGACGGGATAATGCAGCATATTGCCCTGCCGCCTTGCTTCACATAGCATCTCCAATGGGCATTGGCTGCACAATGGCGTCCCATTGGGTAAACAAATAATGGCGCCAAGCTCCATCAAGGATTGATTAAACGCCCCTGTCATGGGATGCGGTAAAATTGCCGCCACTTGAGAGGTAATCTCCTTTTTTACCGCTTCTTTCGTAATATCCGCCCCATTGGCCGTTAAGCGGGTAATCACCCGCAGCACATTTCCATCCACTGCCGGCACCGGCAGCCCAAAAGCAATCGATGCCACTGCTCCCGCCGTGTAAGGGCCTATGCCTGGCAAAGACAAAAGCGCCTGATAATCGGCTGGAAACCGTCCATCATAACGTGCCATTACCTCTTGGGCACATTTTTGCATATTACGTACCCGGTTATAATACCCTAAGCCCTCCCACAGCTTGAGCAATATGTCCTGCGGCACCTCTGCTAAAGCCTTCACATCAGGCAGCGCTGTTAAAAACCGTTCAAAATATGGTTTTACCGTCTCCACCCGTGTCTGTTGAAGCATAATCTCCGATACCCAAACCCGGTATGCCGTAGGCTCATCCCGCCAGGGTAAAAGCCGGGCGTTTTCACCAAACCAATGTAATAAAGGTGTGACAATTTTTTCTAATTCCATGTGAAAAATCCTTTCTTCTTGCTGCTTTTATTTTACCGGGCCGGTCTGTTGCTGTCAATATGGCCCTATGCCGGTTATCCCAGTTGCACCTACCGGGCCCACATTCCCCGTGGCCCCTGTGGCTCCTACCGGGCCTTCTGCTCCTGTAGCTCCTGTGGGACCAGTGGGGCCCATGGGGCCTTCAGCACCGGTGGCTCCTGTCGCCCCGGTGGCTCCCGTAGCACCGGTGGCACCCATTGCTCCCGTAGCTCCCGTAGGGCCAACTGCAGTTACCAGAGAGAAGTCGGCAGAAGATCCTGGAATCCCGGTGGCGCCGTTCACATTGGCCCGATACAAACTGCCGCCATAATAAACAAACTGTCCGGCAGAATAAAATGCTGCAGGGTTGAATGGCACTGCTGTATCCAGTCCTGCTCCTGTGGCACCCGTAGCTCCCGTGGGGCCAGTGGGACCCGTTGGGCCAGTTGGGCCAGTGGCCCCCGGCAGGCCCGGAAGGCCCTGGGCACCTGCAGCTCCCGTAGGGCCGGCCGGACCGGCAGGCCCCATAGGGCCCATGGAACCGGTGGGCCCGGTGGGACCTGTTGGGCCTTGATACCACACCGCAGAAGGACAACAGTTGGACCCACAATTTGAGCCACAATTCGAGCCACAGCATCCGCCGCAGTTTCGATTCACATAATAATACATCCCATTCACTCCTTTTTCGATCCATCTGCTTTCTGTTTTGCTGCAAAATAGTTTCGATTATAAGCCACAGCCGGAGAAGAAGGCTGATAAACAGCGGCTTTTTCATTCCATTGGGCAGCACGCTGCCAATCTCCCAGACGGTCATAACAAACACAAAGTTCAATGGCTGGCAAGTAACCATAGCACTCCTGACGGATAAATCCACCAGTGAAAAGATCCGGTTCCGCCTGTAAGGCAGCCCGATACCAAAACGCTGCTTCTTTCCATTGTTCCTTTTTCATATAGCTTTCTGCCAAAGCACAACAGAGCTCTCCCGTTGGTGTGCCTAAGGCCAGCCCCTGCCATAAGACTTCACGAGCCTGGACAGGACGGGAAAGGGCCTGCAAACATTTTGCCAAAAAGCAGCAAGCTTCTTGTCTGTTGGGTAAAAAAGCCGTTTCGTCTTTCAAGAAGCGGTAAAAAACATCCACCGCCTTTTCCAAGTTGCCATTTTCCATCAGCTCCCGTGCGTAATAAAATAGCTCCCGGGGCGAAAATACTGCTCCTTGCTTCTCCATCTTTTCATAAATACGCAGGTTCCTCCCAGGCTCAGATATCTTCACCTTCCGATGCGAAATCATGATATCGCTGTGAAGAATTGGTGCAAAAGGTACAATCACCTCATGCACCCGGCCTTGCCATACCGGCCGGCCTACATTACGGATCAGCCGTTCCCGTTCAAAAACGAAACTCGCTTGGCCGTTGTCATCAAACGCAGTGGCATAACGCATCATCACTGTGCCTACTTCTCCGGGAGAAAGGCGCTTTTTTAGGGCCAACAGTTTCTGCCTTTCTTCCTCTTCCAGCACATCATCAGCATCCAGCCAAAACCAATACTCCTTACTTGCCCGCAGAAAAGCAGCGTTTCTGGCTGCAGCAAAGTCTTCCTGCCAAGGTTCCTCATAAACAAGGTCTGTATAACGGGCGGCAATCTCCTTCGTCTGATCCGTGGAACCCGTATCACAGATGATAATTTCATCAGCAATGCCACGGACGCTATCCAAACACCGGGCCAACACCTCCTCTTCATTTTTTACGATCATGCACAAGCTGATGGTAATCACATCAACACCTCCCCAGCTGGATCTGGAAGGGAAAATGCCCTTCCTGATATCATGGTATGAAAAACAGAGAAAAAGGTGACGAAAATAGGAAAAAAATAAAAAAGGAAAGGCTGCTGCACTCTCCACATTGCGCCCTTGTCCATTGGCAGATTTTCCATTATACTAAGACTAAAGGATGCGTTGCCAGGAAGGAGGCCGGCATATGAAAGCAAACCAGCGTTTACTTCGTGATATGAACCAGGCCCGGGTTTTGGAACTGCTCCTAACCCAGGGTCCCCTATCCCGTTCTTGTCTTGCGGCGAAATTAGGTCTAGCTGGCGGCACAATTACCGCCATCAGCCAATCCCTATTAGATCAGGATATTCTCCTGGAATCCGGGCAGCAAGGAGAGGGAAAAGGAAGACGCAGCGTACTTCTTTCCCTAAATGCCAAGGCAGCCCGGTTTTTATGCCTATCTGTAGGTGCCTCCCGGCATCGTTTGCTTCTGGGCGGATTGGACGGTCAGCCGCTACGCCTGGTTTCTGCCCCAGCAGATTTTCGATCAAAGGCAGATTTCATCCAATCCCTATGTGATCTAACAGAGCCATTTTTTGCCCAAGAACAAAGCCGCTATGGCATTGTCTGTCTCACATTGGCACTGGATGGCCTCATCACAGATCAAACCATCTCCTTCGGGCCCCTTTCTTTTTCTCTCGATCAGTTCACCCGCATCCTGGCAGAAGAGTGCGGCACCCCCATACACTGGGAGCGTCATTGTCGCCTTGCTGCTTTAGGAGAGAGCGTCTATGCCCTCAAATCAGAAAGTCTGGCCTATCTGCACATTGGACAAACCTTCGGTCTAGGACTGCTGCATCATGGCGCCATTTGGTCTGGCGCTCGGGGGCAAGGCGGTCTGGCTGAACACCTTCCTTTTCCGGATGGCACTTGGGGCAGTGAAGTTACAGTACCTGCCATCTTATCCTACAGCGGCATACAAGGCGGTTTTTCTGCCTTCCTTTCTGACTATGAAAAAAAAGGCCCTGCTGCCCTGAAAGCCGCTCACCGTTTCTTTTCTTTACTTTCTCCGATTTTATCTTCCCTTTTTTGGCTCTATGACCCCGCTCTTTTTGTGCTTTATAGTCCTTTTACCGCCGCTTGTGAGCCTTTATTTCTCGCTTTGCAACAAAGCCTTGGGCCAAATAAAAGCCGGCTCTACCGGTCCTTTTTCCAGCAGGATGCTGCCTTATTCGGTGCGTTAGCTTTCGGGGTTTGCCAATTTCTTGGCATCCGTACCTTTGCCTCGCCCCACTTTCCTTCTCCTTTAACAGAAGAGCGGATGGAAGAACAAAAATAATGCCCTATTTTCTTGGCTAAATGTTGGTCCTTTTTCCCACTCTTTTCCCCCTGATTGCTATATCCATAGGCTTTATCGAGGGATACGCCCAACAACTGGCAGCCCTGACTCAAAGGCACTATTCACTTTGATGGTGATTTCTATTTTCTTATGATACATTTTGTTCTAAAAAAAGAAACAGCCATCTGATCTATGCGCATCAACTCATACTGAAATAACACCCAGGCATATTGCTCACCAAGCACCCCTCATAGCCGAGCAGTTATCTCATCTCATTTTCAACAAAAAGTAAAAAGACCGAAGGAACTTTTTCCTGTTCCTCCGGTCTGTTTTTACTTTTTTTAGTTTTCTCCTGCCAAAGAAAGGTTTGGTACGGCATTCAGGTCTAACCCATCTCGTTGGCCGGCCACATAGGCGTAATACCCTGCTGCACCAATCATCGCTGCATTATCTGTGCAATAAATAGGCTGGGGCACTTTGAATGTCAAACCATTGGCCTGACAAGCTGCCGCCATCTGCGCCCGCAAAGCAGAATTTGCAGAAACTCCGCCAGCCATGGCCACTTGATGCACGCCCTTTTGGCGGGCCGCTCGGATGGTCTTTTCCACCAGCACCTCCACCACGGCCGCCTGAAAACTGGCCGCCACGTCTGCCTGACAAATGGTCTGACCCATCATTTTTGCCTGGTTTAAATAATTGAGCACAGCACTTTTTAGGCCACTAAAGCTAAAATCTAAACTGCCTTCTTCCAAAAACACCCGCGGAAAATGGATGGCCTCAGGATTTCCCTCCTTGGCCGCCGCATCAATCTTCGGCCCACCTGGGTAGCCCATGCCGATGGCCCTGGCCACCTTATCGTAGGCTTCTCCCGCTGCATCATCTCGGGTGCGGCCTAAAATCTCATAGTCATGATATCCCTTAACATACAGGATATGGGAATGACCGCCGCTAGCCACCAGCGCCACATAAGGCGGCGCAAAATCTTCATTTTCCAAATAATTGGCGCAAATATGCCCTTCAATATGATTTACGCCGACAAGCGGTTTTTTTACCGCATAGGCCAACGCCTTAGCTTCAGAAACGCCCACCAAAAGCGCCCCCACCAGGCCTGGGCCATAAGTCACCGCAATAGCGTCCATATCCGCCAACGTCATATCTGCTCCCTTTAGAGCCTCACTGATGACCCAATCAATCGCCTCAATATGTTTACGGGCGGCAATCTCCGGCACTACGCCTCCAAACACCGTATGCTGTGGGATTTGCGAAGAAATGATATTGCTCTTTACCCATCTTCCGTTTTCCACCACAGCCGCTGCCGTTTCATCGCAGCTGGATTCGATGGCTAGGATCCGCACTGTGTTTTCTGCTTTCTTCTCTTCCATACTGCTTTTCCTCTTCTCCCTGTAAGATCAGCTGACGCATACTGCGCCGGTCAAAGACCTTATTCCGCGCCGCTGTATTTTGCCATTTTTCTTCTAAATATACTGCTGCCGTTCCCGTGGAAAGAATGGGCAGCACAAACAGCACCAGGGTAACGCCCATAAATGGTACCCGAATGGCAAAAATCATCAGCAGTGCTCCTACCCAATAACTGGGACTTGGTCTTCTGTCGCTGCCACCATACCAATTCACAATCCATTCTCCGCTCAGCAATACAAAGGGCACCGCAAAAACCAAATCCAATACTACGGACAAACAGAAAAAGCCCAGCGCCGCCGGCGCTCCAATCACGGAATAGCCAAACAGCAAAATTAACGCCCACCGGGCCAGATAAATCCGTAAACCCAACCGCAGCACGCGCACAGTTTGACTTGTGAGTATATATTTCATTGCTTTCATAGCCGTTTCTTTTTGCCACAGTAGCAGCCAGCCTATGCCAGCTACCGCCAGCAGGCCCAGCGTCAATAATAAATCCCGAGGCAAGGAAAGCAGATGGATGGTTTCGTTTTGCAGATCTAATGCACCCAAAACACTCCATATGCCGGCACAAAGCATCTCCACCGCTTCCCGAACCACTCGAGAATAGGCTAGAATAAACCGAAGTCCTAAAAAAAACAAGGCTGAGGCTGCCATTAAGCCGCCCACCCGTTTCCACTGACTTTGCCCCATAATTCCTCCTTATTTTTTCCGCAGTAAAATCACCTGCAACAAACAAATTCCTCCTAAGGCCAGTGCAAAAGGCACCGCCAGCGACTGCAAATACGCATCCGCCACACGAAAAGTCTGATCTAACAAATCTAACACATAGCTCGTCTCCGTATTAAACTGTTGTATCAATACCGCGAGGCTGCCGCCCATACTGCCAAAAATAGGATGATCCGACAATTCTGCCAACAGTATTTCTCGATATCGCACCAATAGACTGCCGATCAACAAACAAAAAGCAAACAAACCGCCCATCAAACGCTTGAGCCAATTGGGCCGCACAAACCACCATTTCCGCTCTGGCACAGGCAGCACCGCCACTTGGGCCAATATGGCTTCTTCAAACCCCTCCGGCGCCTGAGGATGCTCCTGCTCCTCCAACATTTGCGCCAATGCATCGTATTGTAAAAAGAGTTCTTTACAGCTGGAGCATTGGTCCAGATGCCGGTGCAGCCATTTTGCTTCCTCCTGTGTCATCTCTGCATCCAGATATCGCATCATCAACCGTTCTGCTTGTTTACAAGTCATTTTTTTCACCTTCTTGCCCGCCAAATAAATTTTCTCTCAGCAGTTTTCTGCCCCGAAAGATCCTATTTTTCACCTTGGAAAGAGGAATCTTTAATGCCTTTGAAATTTCCTGATAACTCATGCCCTCCAGATGATATAAAAGGATTGGCAGCCGATACATCTCAGGCAAGGCATCAATCGCTGCTTTTAGCTGTTTTTGCCGCTCTTTGCGGCCCACAGCGTCTTCCGGACTGTTTTCTCCCACCGGCTCCACACTCAAATCCTCCATGCTCACCATATCCATCCTTTTTTTCCGCCGAAAATCAATGACCGTGTTGGTGGCAATCCGAATCACCCAGGTGGAAAACTGAAAAGAGGGGCTATATTTGTCTAAATTGCGGTAAATCTTCAAAAACACTTCCTGGGCCAAGTCGTTTGCATCTTCCGGATCGTTTACCATCCGCAGCACCACAGAATAAACCAAATTCTTATACCGGCCGATCAGTTCGGCAAACGCCTCCTGGTTGCCACTGCAACTCTCCCGAACTAATTCATAGTCTGTTTTTGTGTCTAGACCGCTCATGTTTTCACCATCTTTAGATACGTCTGTCTGCTGCAAAAGTCTGTCTCAACGGGCTTCCGGGAAAGAAAGTGTTTCCATCTTCCCATCAAACCCCAGCTCTGTTTCAGGGAAAATGGCCTGAGCCACAGGCAAAAATGGCGCCGGCTCCTTCAAGGCTGGACTATAATGGGTCAGCCACAGTCGTTTTGCTCCTGCTTCTTTTGCCACCCTTGCCGCCTCAGAAAAGAGCATATGCTTGTTTTGGATAGCCTTTGGCTTTTTTTCGTCTTCCCCATACATCCCTTCTAGCACCAATAGGTCGCTATTTTTGGCAAAGCCAGGCAACTGGGCTGTGGGGCGACTGTCTGTACAATAGGTCAGCGTCAGCCCGGGCCGTTCCTCCCCCAGCACCATTTCTTTTAGAAACTTCCGCCCATGAAAAACCACTTCTTCCCCTTTTTGCAGCTTTGACCAATAAACCCGGGGCAATCCTAACTTTTCCGCCTTGTGGGCGTCAAAACGGCCCTGTCGGCGCAGACGAAACCGATAGGCCAGACATGGCACAGAATGATCCACCGGCAAATAAGAAATTTCCAATCCTGCCGCTTGATACAGTTCTTCTCCGCCGCGGTTTAATTCATAATATTCCACCATAAACGGAAGCTCCTGGGCAATACGCCGCAGTCCTTCCACCACAAATGTCAGTCCTTTTGGTCCAAACAAAGCCAAAGGCTCCGTGCGGCCCGCATTTGCAATGGCCAAAAGCATTCCTGGCAAGCCAGAAATATGGTCAGCATGATAATGGGTAAAAAGGATCGCATCAATCACCTTAAATCCCCAGCCCAAATTTTTTAAAGAAACTTGGGTGCCCTCGCCACAATCCACCAACAGCAGCCGTCCGTTCACCCGCAGCAGCATCGAGGACAAAAAGCGGCCTGGCATAGGCATCATGCCCCCCGTGCCCAAAAGCGCAACATCTAACATCCGTTTTCATCCTTTCTTTCTATGCTGCGGTCATGTCCATTGATTGCGTTTCTTTGCCTTAAAACCGTTTCTTGTCCAAAGCCAACACCCACTTTAGACCTAGTGGCAAAAAATCTTCGATTTATTATACACCTTTTCCCCTTGCTTTTCAAGCCGCCAGCACACTTACATAAAAAGAAAGCCCAGCCAAGGCTTTCACCTTGGCCAGGCTTTGATGGGAGATTTTCAAAGGCAAACGGTATCTCTTACACAATACCCTGAGCCATCATTGCATCGGCAACTTTCATGAAGCCAGCAATATTGGCGCCAGCCACGAAGTTGTTTTCCATACCGTATTCTTTTGCGGCTTTGGCAATGTTAGCATAGATGTTTTCCATAATGCCTTTCAGTCTTGCATCTACTTCTTCAAAAGTCCAGCTCAAACGCATGCTGTTCTGGCTCATTTCCAAAGCGGATACGGCTACGCCGCCGGCATTTGCTGCCTTTGCAGGAGCAAACAGCACGTTTGCCTTCTGGAATACATCAATAGCTTCCAAAGTAGAAGGCATATTAGCGCCTTCGCCCACAGCATAGCAGCCATTGGCCACCAACGTTTTGGCATCTTCTTCGTTCAGTTCGTTCTGTGTAGCACAAGGCAGAGCGATGTCGCATTTTACTGTCCATACGCCTTTGCCTTCGGTATATTTTGCTTCCGGATGAACATTCAAATATTCTTTGATCCGGCCGCGTCTTACTTCTTTAATTTCTTTTACTGCTGCCAGATCAATGCCATTTTCATCATAGATCCAGCCATTAGAGTCGCTCATGGTTACCACTTTTGCCCCGCACTGCGTTGCTTTTTCGCAGGCATAGATGGCTACATTACCGCTACCAGAAATAGCTACGGTAGCGCCTTTGATGCTCTTGCCAGCGGCATCAAGCATAGCATTTACCAGATAAACCAAGCCATAACCAGTAGCTTCTGTTCTGGTCAGAGAACCGCCATAGGTCAAGCCCTTACCTGTCAGTACGCCTTCATACAAGCCGGTAATCCGTTTGTATTGGCCATACAGGAAACCGATTTCACGGCCGCCTACGCCAATATCACCAGCAGGTACGTCCATATCTTTGCCAATATATTTATACAGTTCAGTCATAAAGCTCTGGCAGAAAGCCATTACTTCCCGATCGCTCTTGCCCTTCGGATCAAAGTCGCTGCCGCCTTTGCCGCCGCCAATGGGCAGGCCTGTCAAAGAGTTCTTAAAAATCTGTTCAAAACCAAGGAATTTGATAATGCCCAGGTTTACAGATGGATGGAAACGCAGACCGCCTTTATAGGGTCCAATGGCGCTGTTGAACTGTACGCGGAACCCTCTGTTAACCTGAACTTTGCCATTGTCGTCTACCCAAGGCACACGGAACATCAGCTGACGTTCTGGCTCTACCAGCCGTTCCAGAAGGCCGGCTTTTTCAAACTTCGGATTCTGATCAAATACTGGTTCCAGGGTGTGCAGTACTTCCGTAGCTGCCTGATGGAACTCTGGCTGTGCAGGGTTTTTGGCAATTAACTCCTGCAAAACGCTTTCTACATAACTCATTACATCTACCCCCTTTAAAGTGATGAATTAAAATTCATATTTATTATACCACGTTTTACTTCAGTGGCAAGGGTTTCTTTTTACCTTCGGCAATTTTTTTCCTGCTTTTTTCGTTTCGGCGTAATTTTTACACATATTGCATAGCCAACCGGCAGGGAAAATCCTTTTTTTCGGAAACGGTGAATAAAAAAGGAATGGTTCCTCCCATGGCGAATTCAATCCACATAGAAATCATCTTTTGGAACCAAAAAGGAGGAGCTATGCAGTCCCACTATCATTCTTTGAACGATGACCTGCGGGCCCGTTTTGGACAGCGCGTGGTGAAACTAAGCCTCAACGCCTATCTGGGCTGTCCCCACCGAGATCCTGTCACTGGGGAAGGCGGATGCACCTTTTGCGGCGAAGGCAGCGGCCATTTTGCTGGCACCGGCCCATCCTTATGGGAACAGCTGTCCCATCAAAAAGCCCTTTTATCCCACAAATGGCCTCATGCGGCCTATATCGCTTATTTTCAGGCTTATACAAATACATATGCGCCTGTGGAGGTACTCCGAGCTCTCTATGATCAGGCCCTTGCCTTTCCTGGCGTTGTGGGGTTGGCCATTGCCACTCGGCCAGATTGTTTAGGTCCAGAGGTACTGGATTTACTATCCCAGTACCAAAAGAAAACCTTTCTTTGGGTGGAGCTGGGGTTTCAAACGTCCCGGCAGGATACTGCGCTTCGTATCCGCCGGGGATATCCCAATGCCGTTTATGACCAGGCCGCTCTGGCTTTACAGCAAAGGCATATTCCTTTGGTTACGCACCTTATCTTCGGCCTGCCTGGGGAAACCCCAGAGGATATGCTGGCCTCAGTGGACTATGTCTGTGCGCGCCCCATCTGGGGGATCAAACTGCAGCTGCTGCATGTGCTGCGGCATACTGCGCTTGGAAAGCAATATGAACAAGCGCCTTTTCCCCTTTTATCTCAGGAGGAATATATCCGTTTACTGACGCTCGCCTTGCCTCGTATCCCTTGGGAAGTGGTCATTCACCGGCTCACTGGTGATGGTCCAAAACAGGATCTGATAGGCCCGGCATGGAGCAAGAACAAAAAGGCCGTTTTAAATGCTTTACACCAGGCATTCCTGGAAAAAAAGATTCGACAGGGTTCTGCAGTTCCTGTCAAACACTGAAAAAATTGTTTTTTCTTTTTCACTCTTGTCCTATTTGAGAATTTGCGCTATAATGAAGGGTGCTTTCCCTTGTGAGTTGGGAAAATATTGGTTGAAAGGAGGCGGCAAAACAACATGTCAGAGAATGGGGCCTTGGCAGAAAATAAACTCATCCTATTATATTTGTTACAAAAAATGAATATCGCCCTATCCAACGATGACATCTGCCAATTTGTCATGGAACACAGTGTGATGGATTATTTTCTTGCACAGCAGTATCTGACACAGCTGGTGGATACCAAGTTTTTAGAAGAATCCTCTGATAACGGCACCACTCGGTATCATCTCACCGATAGCGGCCGAGAAGCACTGGGGTTTTTTGAAAACCGCATCAGTTCCTGGCTAAAAAATGCCGCCAATGAATATATCGCCAATAATAAAAGCCGCATCAAAAGCGACTATGAAACATCGGCCAATTATTTCCCAGAAATTAATGGGGAATACCTAGTGAAATGCGCCGTTTGTGCCTTGGATGGGACCCAAATCATGGAAGTCGATGTGGTGGTGCCCACAAAGAAACAGGCCCAGATCATTTGCACCAATTGGAAACAAAATGTCAATCATATCGTTTCTGATATTTTTGCCAGTCTCATTGGTCAGGGGAAGTGTCCCCGTTCCTAAGCGCATCTTTTTTCACCGCCTTATGGCGGTGTTTTTTCTTTACGCAATGGTTTGCACTGATCGTGGGGGTAGTGGCTTTTTTATCGGTTTTTGTATAAAAATAAAACTGGTTTTTCTGCTCTCTTTTTCTCATAACAAAAAACGGTTCCGAAGAACCGTTTTTTTGTTATACTTTGATCAGTTTGACTGGCTTAGTTATTCTGTGCATCCCACTCTGCTTTTGCTTTACGGTTTTCTGCCCAAAGCGTATTGGCCATATCTGTCCAGTTTTCTGCATATGGTTCACATTTTTCCTGCAAATGTTCTGCTGTTTCAGGGCTTTGGGGGTCGGTACTTTTCGCACCGGAGCGTTTTACCATTTCTGGCAAAAGATCTGGGTTTTCCAACATTGGGCAAGGGCGCAGCATATTATCGTTAAAAGGTTGTCCTTTGTAATATTCCATAAAGATAGGGCTCTTCAATGCATCCAGCAAAGAGCACTCATTGATGTTTGCATTGGAATAGTGGATGAATACACAAGGATCCACATCACCAGCTGCATTGATGTGCAAATATCTTCTACCTCCAGCGATACAACCGCCTACATATTCCGCATCATTCTGGAAATCCATAGAGAAAATGGGTTTAGTCTGACGGAATTGACGAATCCGTTCATACATATGTTTGCGCTGTTCTGGTGTAGGCAACAGCTGTGGAGCGGCATCATTGCCCACAGGCATATAATGGAAAAACCAAACGAACAATGCACCCGCATCAATAATCATATCAAAGAATTTTTCGCTGCTTACATCATCCACATTGGCACTTGTATAGCAAGTGGAAATACCAAAAGGCAATTTATGTTTTTTCAGCAACTCCATCGCATGGCTTACTTTCTGGAATACACCATCACCACGACGTCCATCATTTGCCGTCTCAAAACCTTCCAAGCTAATGGCAGGAATAAAGTTTTTTACCCGCAACATTTCCTGACAGAACTCTTCATCGATCAACGTACCATTAGTGAAGGACAAGAACTGACAATCAGGATGTTTTTCACAAAGAGTAATCAAATCTTTTTTCCGTACCATGGGTTCACCGCCCGTATAAATATACATATAAGTACCCATGGCATTGCCTTCTTTAATAATGCGATCCATAGTTTCCAAAGACAGGTTCAGCTTGTGACCATATTCTGCAGCCCAGCAACCAGTGCAGTGCAGGTTACAAGCACTAGTGGGATCCATCAGTACAGCCCAAGGCACGTTGCAATGTTCTTTTTCCCGAGTAGCCTCCTGCAATGCACTACCCTTCAGTGCGGCATTGATGATAAAGTTTTCAAAGAATGCCCGTCTTACACCAGGATCCAGCTCATATGTACGCAAAATCAACTGATACCAATTATTTTTCTGCTCAATGGCATTACGGAAAGATCTTCTCTGGCTTTTGTACCAATCTTCCGGTACCATTTTATCAATGACATTCATTGCCTTTGGCAGGTTCGCTTCTGGATCCTTTTCCAAATAGCCCAAAGCCGTACGCACGGCCGTAGAAAATGCAGCATTTTTTACGACATTTAATACATTCATTTCTTTTCCTCTCCTTCGGCCTGGAAATCCGGCCTTTTCTTTTTGGTTATTCCCGTTATCTTGGTGATCTATAAACAGCCTGACCAATGCTCCCCTCACCAGCCTGGCAAAGACCCAACTCGGTACGATTATACGCCCGTTCCGGCGTAACGTCAACGATTTTCTTTCTCTTTACTAGGATTTACTTCTATTCTGGCCGATCTGATAAATGCTCCGGCGAAAGACCCGACAAACGGACACCAAGACGCCATCCTTTCTCATTAGAGGCCTGATAAGCTTCCCGTGAAATCTGAAACCCTGTATAATACGGTGGGTGACGTCCCCCCTCCAAAATCAAATGAGCCACCTTTTCTAATGCCTGCTGCACAGGCATTTTTTCCGGCCCATCCCATGGGACCTTTCGCAATGTTACCGCTGCTGCACCGGCGCCAATACCAGCGCCGCCGCAAAACGCTGCGCCTACCTTTTGACACCAAATCTCCAGCATCCGAAAAGCATGGCGGCTTTGAAAGGCTTCATAAAAACCGCAATTCACCAAGGCATAGATCCTTTTCCCCCGGGCTGCTCCTGCTTGCAATGCTTCTTGCAAAAACGCCACCACATGAGCCGGCAAACCATCAACATATACCGGCAATGCCAATACCCAGACTTCTGCATCCGCCACAGAAGCAAAATCCTCAAATCCCTTCAAGAACACTTCTTCCACTTCGATCTGGTCTGCAAATATCGAAGAGATGGCTTTCAGCAGCTCTGCCGATGCACTGTTTTTTCTTTTGGGGCTGCCACAAAAACAGACTGCCTTCATCTCCATCCCTCCCATTGCTCCACCTCGGACACAAAAGATACTTCTGCCACATCGGCATAAAAATTGATGCCATAAGATGCGGCCCAAGCTTTGGCGCAGGAACGTTCTTCTTCTGTGATATCCGGTCCATAAAAGCAGAAATGAACGCGGAAGCGGTGATCATATCGAGGCTGGTGGTGCATCTCTCCGCCCACAATGGCAAAATCCGGATGGAGATAACCAATCGACCGGTCCAACACTGCCTTCACCGCAGGACTGGGCCCGCCCCAATCAAGCCGGCTGACGATATACACTTCCTCTGCTTCGCTAAGGCGTTTGCCCATGGATTGATAGCTATCCGGCAAAACACATCGTCCCGGCGTCTTTAGCCAACATCCAAAGCACCCTGTACAAAATAGCGGCGTTTGCTGGGCCACCGCAGCCTGATCCGCCTTAGCAAATTTTTTCAGCATCTCCTCCCGCCCACTGGGCAGGTCATGGATGAGGAACCTCTTTTTTTCTTCCAAGCGGCTCTTCCTCCTTCCCTCCTGCAGTTAAACCTCACGGGGCAGCAGGATCCATAACAGAATATAAATTACCAGCACCGGCAAACGAAACAGCAGCAACAGCAAAACGGCTCCAATTCGCACTAAAGACAGCTCAAGAGAAAACCTTTCTGCTATTCCGCCGCAAACGCCGGCGATCATTTTATTTTTGGATAAGAATAAGCCCATACTGCGCCCTGCCTCTCTTTAGCACTTAAAACGTATTTCCTTGCCTAAATACGGCGGGCACGAAGGTTTTGTCTGATTCATTTTACCGATTTTTCATCTTTTTTGTCATCAGCAAATAAAATTCGCTCTATTTGTTCCCATAATTCCGCTACGCCTGCTTTCGTCACACCAGAAAATGGAATCAGATGGTCCTCCGGACGCAATTGCAGCGTCTTTTTTATCAGAGCCAGCTGCTTGGGCACTTGGCTTCGATTGAGCTTATCCGCCTTCGTGGCGGCAATGAGAATTTCATACCCATAATGGCGCAGCCATTGGTACATCAGCTGATCGTTTTCCCCTGGGGCATGACGGATGTCTATGAGCAGCACAATGGCTTTTAAGGTCTGACGGTTTTGCAGATATCCTTCAATCATGGCGCCCCATTTTTCAATTTCTGACTTTGGCGCTTTGGCGTAGCCATACCCTGGCACATCTACAATATACAGCAGCCCTTCCACATCATAAAAATTGATCGTTCTGGTTTTGCCCGGAGAAGAACTTGTTCGTGCCAAGGCCTTCCGGCGCACCATGGCGTTAATGAGGGTGGATTTGCCCACATTTGACTTTCCCACAAAAGCCACTTCTGGGCGTCCATCCTTTGGATACTGGGCTTCTTTTACCCCCACTGCTGCCAAAGAGACACGATTTACTTCCATAATCCATCTCCTTCCACCAAAGCAGTCTCCAGCACATCGGACATTGTTTTTACGTAACGGATCGTCAATCCTTGGATCGTCTGTTTTTCTAACTCCGCTATATCCAGCCGGTTTTCTTCTGGCACCAACACAGTAGTGATCCCAGCCTGGCGGGCAGCCAGCAGTTTTTCTTTTAAGCCCCCAATGGCCAGCACTCGTCCTGTGATGGTTACTTCCCCCGTCATAGCCACTTCAGGACGCACTTTCTGCCCCGTTGCAGCAGAAAAAATTGCCGTTGCCATCGTAACCCCTGCTGAAGGGCCATCTTTCGGCACTGCACCTTCTGGGATATGGATATGTACATCCCGATCCTGGAACGGGTCCTCCGTATCCATTTGCATTGACAAGCTGCGCACATAGGTTAGGGCTGTTTTTGCCGACTCCTGCATCACACTGCCCATTTGCCCAGTCAGCACCAACTTACCACTGCCTCTTGTCAGCACTGCTTCCACTTCTAGTGTATCGCCGCCGGCGCTGGTCCATGCCAATCCCCGCACAACACCAACCAGTGCCTGTACATTTGCCGTCAAAGGCCGCACCTTTTCCGGCCCCATGGCTTGACGAATGGTCCCCTTGGTTAACCGCACCTGTTTTTGCCGGCCCAAAAGCCGTTCCTTTGCCACTTTTCGGCAGAGACTGGCGATACATCGTTCTAACTGCCGCACGCCTGCCTCTCTCGTATAGCGTTCTGCCAAATAGGCCAGCGCCTCTTCTCCCAGCTGGATTTGGTCTTCTTTTAGTCCAGCCCGCTCCCGCTCTTTGGGAAACAGATATCTTTTAGCAATTTGAATTTTTTCATCTAACGTGTATCCCGGCAGTTCAATCAACTCCATCCGATCCCGCAGAGCCGGTGGAATCTGCTGTGGATCATTGGCGGTGCATAAGAAAAACACTTGGGATAAGTCATACGGGATTTCCAAATAATGGTCGCTAAACGTGTGGTTTTGCTCGCCATCCAACACTTCTAATAAAGCTGCCGCTGGATCGCCTTGATAAGAAGAAGACAGTTTATCCACTTCATCCAGCAGCAATACCGGATTGATGGTGCCAGCCCGTTTCATTGCCCGTAAAATCCTGCCGCACATGGCGCCAACATAGGTACGCCGGTGTCCTCGGATCTCACTTTCATCCTTCACACCGCCCAAACTCATCCGAACGAAGCGCCGGCCAAGGGCCCTCGCCACAGACTTTGCCACAGAAGTTTTGCCCACCCCCGGCGGGCCAGTCAGGCAAAGGATGGTTGGACCCATCCGTCCGGTCGTTTCCTGCACAGCTAAATATTCTACCACGCGCTCTTTTACTTCTTTCAGACCATAGTGATCCTCATCCAAGATCTCCTGCGCGCGTTTTAAATCCATGTTGGTTTTCGTGGTCTCCGTCCAAGGCAGCTCCAAAATCAGTTCCACATAATTTCGAATGATATTGGCCTCCGGTGTGGCCAGGCTCATCTTCTTTAGATGTTCACACTCCTGTTCCACCGTTTGCATGGCTTCCTCTGGCAGCCCCTTTTCCTTCGCCTTTTTCTGATAGTCCTCCGCCACAGAAACCAGCCCATCTGGGTCTCCCAGTTCATCCTGGATTACCTTCATCTGTTCCCGCAGATAATACTCCTTTTGAGAGGCTTCTACCTTGGCTCGCACCTTCTTTTCAAGCTCTGCTTTCATCTCCAAAATTGCAATCTCTTCTTGGAGCTTTTGCATCACTTCATCCAGCCGCGCTTCGGGATTGATTTCTTCTAAAAAAGTTTGCTTTTCTTCCGGAGGAAGCTGCATTCCGGCGGCAATCACATCTGCTATCTGGCCAACATTTTTAGATGAAATGACATTCACCATCGCCTCATTTTGTCCAGATGTGCCGCCAATACGCACATAGGTATCAAACAGATCTGCCGCTAGGCGCATCTTTGCCTGCTCGGCAATGTCTTCTGTCTTTTCTTCTTCCTTGGCACAAGGAAGAAAAGATGCCATTTCGCATTCTTCTCCTGCCATGATCTGTTGTAGTTTTCCGCGGTAAAGGCCCTCTACGATCACATGGGTCATATTCCCAGGCAAACGCAATATTTGCTTAATACGCCCCACCGTACCCACAGCGGACAGATCCTCTAAAACGGGATTTTCAGCTTCATCTTCTTTTTGCTTTACAAAAAATGCTTCATCCCCTGTTTGCTGTGCCATTTCCAGCGCAGCCAAGGATTTGGCCCGCCCCACCGGAAAACTCAAGACCATATAAGGAAACACCACCACGCCCCGCAGGGCAATCAGGGGCAACTGTTCTGTTTCCATCCTCACACCTCTTTTCGGCTTTAGCCGTTGGTTCTATCTGCAATAAAGACGGTTATGGGTTTGCCTGCTGCCGGACAAAAGATGCGCTTTGCATACCAGCAATCATGCCTTCCTGCACAGCCTTAGCCACCTGGGCAATGCCCGGTGTACAGTCGCCGCAGGCATATAAGCCCGGCACAGTGGTTTCCATCCGTTCATTGACCTGGATTTGATTGCCTTGCAGCGCGGCGCCCATTTTACGGGCCAGATCCGTACTGCCTGCAATTCCTTCTGCCACAAAAACCCCCGATAAAGGCAAGAACGAACCGTCTGCCCGGCGCAGCCCTGCCACTTCATTTTCTCCTTCTACCATACGCAGCAGGCTTTCATCCACCTGTATATCACTAGGTGCCTGATCTAAAAAAGGGCGGCCATTGGTACAAATGGTCACCGAATGGGCCAGCGGCTGTAAAACCTGGGCTTCATGGAGGGCATAACTGCCGTTGCCCAGCACCGCCACATCCTTACCTCGGAAAAAGAAACCATCACAAACAGCACAATAGCTTACACCTCGACCCTCCCGTTCTGTCAATCCTGGCAAAGGCGTTTTTGCCCGCTGCGCCCCTACGGCCAGCACCAGGCTTTTTCCCTGCAGCATCTGTCCAGAAAGATTCACTGTAAAAGCGCCGTCATAGCCAATATCTAACACTTCTCCTGGACAATACACCGCTCCTACCGCCTTTGCCTGGGCCAAACCTTGCGCAAAAAGCGTTGGCCCATCAATGGGCTCGGCAAATCCATAATAATTTTCAATTTGGCCTGCCCGCAGCAATGCACTGTTTTTTTGTCCCACCAATGCCGTTTGACTGCCAGCTCGGCTTGCATAAATGGCAGCAGAACACCCTGCCGGCCCCAGTCCAATGACAATCACATCATACACTCCGGCCAACCTCCTCTTCTTCCTGGTCAAAATGCACCCGCTCTGCCGACAGGCGGTAAAGATCTTCCCGCCGATTTTGTAGCATACCCAGCTGACGGCGGGCCTGAGCCACCTCTGGCAAATCTATCTCTGCCATCACCACGCCAGGCTCTTGCCCGCCTTCTGCCAGCACCTTGCCCCAAGGGTCCACGATCATACTATGTCCATAGGCCCGATAGGTAGGGCTTTGACCGCATTGGGCCGCCCCAATGAGATAAGCCCCATTTTCTGCCGCTCTAGCCCTCAGCAGCAGCTGCCAATGAAGCTGCCCGGTGGCAAAGGTGAAGTTTGCGGGACACAAAAACACTTCCGCCCCCTGCAGCGCCAAACATCGAAAGAGTTCTGGAAACCGCAGGTCATAGCAAATGGAAAACCCCACGCATCCAACCCCCTTCGTCTTAGCCAGCACCAGTTCTTCTCCCGGCGATGCCCAACTGCTTTCTGACACACTAGGGCCTTGGGTCATATCCACATCAAACAAATGCGTCTTTCGATAGGCACTGATTCGCTGGCCATCGGGGCCCAAAAAAAGAGACGTATTATAAGGCAGACCATTGGAATTTTTTTCAAAGAAACTGCCCGCCAGCAAATATAGTCCTAACGTTTTGGCTATCGCTGCAGCCCAGGCGGCTGTCCGTCCCGTCCATGACTCGGCCATTTCCTGGCTTTGGCGGCCGTTATAAAAAGCATTTTCTGGTAAGATCGCCAGTCTTGCACCAGATGCTGCTGCTTGCTTCAGCAACGCTTCAGCCTGGAGTAGATTCGCCTGCCAGTCTTTTTCGGATTTCATTTGTATCGCCGCAGCTAAAAAACCCATGAAGCGCCCTCCTTTTTTCCTATCAAGGCTTTGGTTCCTTTTGTAAGGTAATCAGCACATCACGGCAACGGTTAAAATGGCCTTCCAAGCTGTCCATCACATCGTCCGTCTGCCCGGAGGCAATGGCTTCAATGATGCTCCTATGTTCTTCTAATACCCGCTCCATTCGGCCTTCGCAGTACACCAAAGAAAATTTCTCCAGCAGCACCAGTCGGGTACGCAGCCGCTCCATACTAGCAGAAAATTCCTCATTGGCTAAATAGTCGATCAGTGCCCCATGAAAGGCAAAATCTAACTCCACCCATCTTTCCACCGGTTCCCCGATGTCATACGCCGCCTTCTGCGCCTGGTACTGCTGCCGCAATTTATTTAATAATGCCCTGGCCCGGCTGGTCGTACGTTTTTTTGCTGCTTGACAAGCGCAATAGCCCTCTAATGCCGTCCGGTAAGTATACAGGTCTTCCAGTTCCTTCGGCTTCATGCGGCGCAAAGAAAACCCCTTATTGGGATGGATTTGCAAAAACCCCTCCTGGCTTAACTGCATCACCGCTTCCCGTACCGGGGTACGGGAAATACCTAACAGTTCTGCAAAATACTGCTCGCTATAGATCCTGCTTTCTTCAATTTGACCTTCCAGCAGCGCTTGATACAAATAATCATAAGCCTGTTTTTTTAAGGTAATCCGCTTAATCATTTTGAGCCTCCTCCATCGCCCCTTGCTGGGCTAAAATTCGGTCAAAAATCACATCCGCCACCTGTGCCTTCGTCATTTGTGCCAGGTTTTCTTGGCCCTCTTTTGTAATCAGGGTAACGATATTGGTATCCGTGCCAAAGCCAGCTCCTGCCTGTTTTAAGTTATTGGCCACAATCATGTCTAAATGCTTTTTTTCTAATTTTGCCCTGGAATTTTCCAGCATATGCTCCGTTTCCATCGAAAAGCCGCACAAAAATTGGCCAGGCCGGCGGTGTTCTCCCAAATACTGAATGATATCCGGGTTGCGGACCAATTCCACCGTTAAGTCTCCGTCCTTTTTCTTCATCTTTTCCGAAGCCACATTCTTCGGGCGATAGTCGGCCACTGCCGCCGCTTTGATAATGATATCTTGTTCCGCTCCCAAGCGGGAAAACACATCAAACATCTCCTGGGCTGTCTGCACAGGGATGGTGGTGACAAAATGAGGCGGCGTCAAATTTGTCCGCCCTGTCACCAGTGTTACCTCTGCGCCCCGGCGGGCCGCTGCTTTGGCAATTTCATAGCCCATTTTCCCTGTAGAATGATTGGAAATAAAACGAACCGGGTCCATTGGTTCAATGGTGGGCCCTGCGCTTACCATCACTTTTTTCCCTAAAAGATCTTTCTTATGGGCAATTTCCTGCACCACATAATCCACCAGCAATTCTTCTGGCGGCAGCTTTCCTTCTCCCTCGTCTCCGCAGGCGAGATGGCCCGTAGCCGGGGTAATGATGCCAAAACCGAAAGAAGCCAATTTTTTTAAGTTATCCTGCACGATGGGATGACGATACATCGCCGTATTCATGGCCGGCGCCACCAACACCCGGCACCGCATGGCAAGGGCCGTTGTGGTAAGCATATCATCAGCGATACCGCTTGCCATTTTACCAATCACATTGGCCGTGGCCGGCGCTACTAACATCACATCTGCCTTTTTGCCCAACGAAACATGGGCCACATCAAATTCAAACTGGCGATCAAAGGTATCCACCAGGCATTTATGCCCCGTCAGGGTTTCAAACGTTATGGGATGAATAAACTGGCAGGCATTTTTCGTTAAAATAACATGAACATCCGCATGGAGTTTTTTTAGCATGCTCACACAATTTGCCATTTTATATGCGGCAATTCCTCCGCAGACGCCCACAACCACCGTCTTTCCTTGCAACATTAGGCGATTCCCCTCTCTGATAAACCGATCTGCTCCGCCTGTTCTTCGCCGGAGTTATGGCCCCATTATAGCAGACTTGCCGCCCTTTTGTCACTAAAAATCCCTTTTTTCCCCTCAAAAGAGCAAAAAGAACCGGCTAAAGCCCTGCCTTTTCGCGCAGAAGGCCTTAACCGGTTCGGTATCACCACCGCCATAAGATTGTGATGGCGCTTATTCTTCTACCAAACTATGCTTTACTCGATCCCGTTCTTCTGCTTTTTTTGCATCATTCCACCGTTCAGTTGTGCCAACCAAGTAGCCGGTAATCCGGCGAATCCGCTCAAAGGGACGGGCCTGACCAAAATAGTATTTCAAATCTACATAGTCGCCATCCAGCGTTACTTCCATAGATTTGATCTCTTTGTGTGGATGCTGCTGATGACCATATTCAAGATACGCATCAATCTCTGCCTGATCCAGTGTTCCGTTTTTTACCACAACATCTACCATAATATTCTCTCCCTTCCCACCATATCTATGATTTTTCTTTACTTTTCTTGTTACCTAGGGTATCATAGAAAGAAGAAAAAATCTGTTGCAATTGCAACAAAAAGGAGGCTTCTATGGAAATTATCCAATGCCCATTATTTTCTAATATTTCTCAGGAGGAATGTCAGCGCATTTTGCTTTGTTTCGGCGCCAACCGCCGTCACTTCCTACCGGGAGAGTTATTGTCTTTTCAAAAATATCAGCAAGGGAAAATCGGCCTTTTGCTTTCCGGACGAGCCGATGTGGTCCGGCTGGATTACGATGGCAGCCGGACTCTGATGGAACCACTGGAAGAAGGTTGCGTATTTGGGGAAGCCTTGGCTTTCTCTGGCGGCAGCTGTGAACAGTTATACTTAGAGTGCCATACCCGCTGTGAAATTCTCTTTTTTGATTATGACCACTTCACCAAACGCTGCTCTAATGCCTGTGCCCACCATAATCAGCTGCTGCAAAACTTATTTTCTTTGCTCAGCAAAAAAGTCTTGATCATGAGCAGCCGGGTGGAGGTACTAAGTCACCGTTCCATCCGCGCAAAGCTGCTTTGTTACTTTCGTATCACTGCCGCCGCAGCGCAAAACACTTCCTTTGAACTGCCTTTTTCCATCACCGCACTCTCCGAATATATCTGTGCCGATCGCAGCGCTATGATGCGGGAACTAAAAAGCCTAAAAGAGGAAGGTTATCTGACCATGGCAAAACGCCATGTCACATTACTTCCGCCTGCCACTACGCTGCCCTAAAACCAAAAGGCCGTTCCTTTAGGTGAATGCCGATAAGGAAGTATCAGAAATGAATTAATTTTAACGGCTGGCAAACAGGTACTAATAGGCGTATCACAGTAATATGTGATGCGCCTATTTTTACAGAGCTGATGTACTTAGGAACTATAGCATTGTTCTAAATCATATTTTTGCAACTGTTGAAAAAAGCCAATAATAATGTTAGTATGTAAACATACATACTATTTTTTTGAAGGAGGCGGTTATTATGGGGTCTAACGACTTTGGAAATTATCTACGAAATCTTATCAAACAAGCTGGCATGACACAAACCCAGTTTTATATCGCACTTGGAATAACTAAACCCTATTTTTATGATATTCTATCTGGAAAAGTTAGCCCTCCACCTCCCGAATTACAATTTAAGTGTCTTAACATATTAGATGTAGACGAAAAAACTTCTGCGCAATTTCTGGATCTTGCTGCAAAAGCACGTGGTGAAATTCCAGCCGATGTAGCAAATTGGATGAACGCTCATCCAGAAGTAATTTCTAATATACGCAATTGTATGTCAAAGTAACATTTGGAGGATTCTTAATTATGGAACAAGTGAAAGAAGGGTACTTAATCGATTGCATATCTGGTCAAACTCTTAAAGCCACACCAGAAGAAGTTCAAGCCGTACAACCGTTTGCAAAAAAGCTCATGGAAGATTATGGGTATCCTGTTGCACATATTCAAACTCGCCCACAATGGCATGTGAAGGTTAGACCTTCTGATGTAAAAAAGGAGTATCCTGTAGATATTGCTGTTTTTTCAGACAACAAGCATTCTGATGAAAATCTCTATATGGTTGTCGAATGTAAGAAAAAGAACAGGAAAGATGGCCGCACACAACTTGAGGATTATATGCGGTTATCTAAAGCATCCCTTGGTGTCTGGTATAATGGTGATGAAACCTTATATCTCAGAAAATATGAATCTGATGGTAAAATTTCTTTTATTGAAATACCTAATATTCCGTTATATGGACAGCGTGTGGAAGATGTAGGTTTATTTAAGAGAAAAGATCTGAAACGGACACACAATTTAAAATCTGTATTTAATAGTATTCGAAACTATTTGGCGGCTAACAATACAGGTATCACTTTGGATACCGAATTTGTTTCTCAGATTATTAACCTTATCTTCTGCAAGATTTATGATGAACGCTTTACCAAACCAGATGACATGATTAGTTTTAGAGCTGGAATGAACGAAAATATATCTGATATATCCAAACGCATTATTGGTATTTTTGAACATGTTAAAGCGAAGTATCCAGACGTTTTTACTGCTTCTGACATTATTACGCTCTCCGACTCTTCTATCGCCTATATTGCAGGTGAAATTCAGCAATATTGTCTGATTGAGAGTGAAAGAGATGTCATCGCAGATGCCTTTGAGACATTTATTTCTCCATCGTTACGTGGCGGGCAGGGTCAATTTTTCACTCCGCGTAATGTAGTAAAACTTTTAGTATCATTGGCTAATCCAACACGAAAAGATCGATTAGTTGATCCTGCATGCGGATCTGGTGGATTCTTGATCGAGAGCCTTCGATATGTATGGTCTCAAATACAAAATGAAGGACAAGAATTAGGTTGGCCTGAAAGAGAAATTTTTGCCGATCAACAAGAAGTTGCTATTAAAAATTTTCGAGGCATTGATAAAGAGAACTTCCTTAGTAAGACCACAAAAGCTTACATGGCTATTTTGGGTGATGGTCGAGGTGGCATTTTCTGCGAAAACAGCCTAGATTCTATGGACAAATGGAGCACTAAAGCGCAAACAATGATTGCACCTGAGAGCTTTAATATTGTTCTGACCAATCCGCCTTATGGTTCTAAATTGAAAATTGATGACCCGTCAATTTTGGCTCAATATGAGTTGGGCCACCAGTGGAAAATTCCTAAAGGTGGAACAACCGCAGCAACGACCTCCAAGAATTTGTCCGATCAAACGCCCCAGGTATTGTTCATTGAACGTTGTCTGGAGCTTTTAGCTCCCGGTGGACGTTTAGGTATCGTTGCTCCTGAAAGTATGTTCTGCAATCCAAGCCATAAATATATTATGAATTATGTTGAACAGCACGCTCGAATTGACGCAATTATATCAATGCCTGAAAATCTGTTTCAGCCGCATACTCATGCAAAAACATGTGTAGTCTTAATGACAAAATTTGATACGCCTGATCAGACAGTTGCAAAAGACCACAAGATTTTTATGGCTGTTGCTAAATGGTGCGGTCATGATTCTCGAGGATTAGAAATTCCCCACGATGACATTCCTTTAATTCAGGAACGATACGAAAAATTCAAAGCTGGTGAGGATTTGAGTTACGACCATTTAGGATTTACCATAACGCAAGACGAAATTGTAGACAGTATTTATTTGCCCATATATTATAATCCTGAAATTCGCACTCAATTGGATAGTCTAAAAAATGAATATGATTTAGTTACTGTTGGTCAACTTGTAGAAGATGGTCTTATTTCTATCAGTACCGGTGATGAGGTAGGAAAACTTGCATACGGAACTGGACAAATTCCTTTTATCCGCACTTCCGATATCGCAAACTGGGAAATCAAACTTGATCCCAAACAAGGACTTAGCGAGGACATATATGCAAAATTAGCTCTAAAACAAGATGTTCGTCCGTATGACATACTTATGGTACGTGATGGGACATATCTAGTCGGAACATGTGCAATGATTTCTCCTTCCGAAACAAAAATAGTTTATCAGAGTCACCTTTTCAAAATTAGAAGTAATGACCATGATAGGTTCAATCCTTACTTACTTTTGGCACTCCTTTCTTCTCCAATTGTGAAGCAGCAAATTCGCGCTAAACAATTTACACAAGATATCATTGATACGCTAGGCCGCAGAATTATGGAACTTGAATTACCGATTCCAAAAGACAAAGCGACTCAAGAGCAAATTATTACTCATGTAAAGGAGGTTTTTGATAAGCGAAATGAAGCAAAAGAACTTATGCGGAATGTTCTATTAAATGTAACTCCCTTACATCGTTTCGATGATGATAGTAGTTTTATGACCCTTGTCTAACTTATATAAAATCCGCCTATAATTTGTATCCAGCTTATACAAATTGTAGGCGGGTTATCTTTGTTTGTTCGGGCCAAATACTTATGTTCCGGCGTTGCTTACAAATATGTCCTCGATAGCCGATGGATGGAAATATGTGTCAATCATTTTCTTGTTGAGGTTTCAGCGTCAGGTAAACATGACATGAATGATATTGGACAATAAATAACAGTACAAATCTCTCGCCAATCACTCAAAGGGACTAATTTTAAAGGTTTCTACGCATTTCAAACTGTACAGCCAATGATTTGATTATATGATATTCCTAGTACTTTAATCACACCGAAAAACCCTTGTGGCATCAGGCCATTTCACCCTCTAAATGCGTAGGCAGAACACCATAATATCAGCGGGCGCAAGCGGATTTCTGCTTGCGCCCGC
>CAJFUM010000126.1 GCA_904420285.1 uncultured Clostridia bacterium
CGGATCTATTGGATCGGTCAAGCCTTCCGGCTGGCACACTGTGCGGTATAATGGTGTTGTTGACGGGAATTACCTCTACAATCGCTGCCACTTAATCGGCTTCCAACTCTCGGGAGAGAATGCGAATGAGAGAAACTTGATTACTGGCACCAGATATTTGAACATTGATGGAATGCTACCTTTCGAGAATATGGTTGCCGACTATGTTCAGGAAACGAACAGCCATGTTCTCTACCGCGTTACCCCCGTCTTTGAAGGGGACAACCTACTGGCTGCTGGAGTCCTGATGGAAGGTTACTCCGTTGAGGATGATGGTGATGGCATCTGCTTTTGTATCTTTGCCTACAATGTGCAGCCGGGGGTGACGATCAACTATGCAACGGGAGACAGCACGCTAGACAGAGCTGTTTCCACTTCAGATCCATCGGTTGTCCATGAACCCTCTTCCGATACCCAAGCCGGAACATCAACCGCCGAGGCACACTATGTTTTGAACAACAACACGAAGAAGTTCCACCTGCCATCTTGCTCCAGTGTGGACGATATCAAGGATTCCAACCGTGAGGACTATTACGGCTCACGCGAGGATCTAATTGAACGTGCATATGTTCCCTGCAAGCGGTGTAATCCATGAAATAATGTCAGAAGCACAATGCGCATAAAGTCTAAATGATGATATAATATTCGCAATTGCGCAAAGTTATCTCGAGGGCGAAGATTGAACATGCCATGGACTTCGAAGAAAGCTAACAACATCAGGTAACAGTGGCTTGAACGAGTCTCTTTGCCCAGACGGCAATTCGTGATGGGTTAAAGGCATGGATTGGCACAAAGCGATTTTGACTAATCCCATATTATATCGTATTATAAAGTAACTAAGTAAGGATGTATGCCACAAACAGAAAGGGCGATATTATGACCTCAAATGAACAGTTGGCCTCTGTGGGCCGGAATATCCAGGAGAAGGCCACTCTCATTTGGAATGTGGCAAACACCCTCTTTGGTGCATTCAAACCCCATGAGTACGGCTTGGTGATCCTGCCCATGGTGGTAGTCAAGCGGTTCCACGACTGCCTGCTGCCAACCCATCAAGCGGTACTGGATACCTGTAAGAAGGTAGAGCACCTTGCAGTCAAAGAGGGCTTCCTGCGGACCGCTGCTGGATACCAGTTTTACAATACCAGCCCGTTCACCTTCGAGACTCTGCGGGCAGACCCAGAGAACATCAACGATAACTTCCGCGCTTATCTCAATGGCTTCTCCGACAATGTGCAGGACATCCTCGCACGCATGAACTTCAACGCCCAGATCGACCGCATGGAGGAGGCCGGACTGCTCTATCAGGTTATCGTGGACTTCTGCTCTGACAAGGCGGATATGAAGCCGGAAAAGATCAGTGCCGTTGATATGGGCTATATTTTTGAGAACCTGGTTCAGCGGTTTTCCGAGTCCTACAACGAGGAGGCCGGAGCACACTTCACCAGCCGGGATATCATCTACCTGATGTGCGACCTGCTGGTGACGGGAGATCAGAACACCTTCCACGGGGAGAGCATTACAAAGACGGTCTACGACATGACCATGGGCACCAGCCAGATGCTCACCTGCATGGAAGAGCGGCTGAAGCAACTGGATGCCGATGCAGATGTCACCTGTTTTGGCCAGGAGTTGAACCCCTTCACCTTTGGAATCGCCAAGGCTGACATGCTGATCCGTGGGGGCGACCCGGACAATATGCAGTTCGGTGACACCCTGGACGATGATAAGTTCGACGGCTATCAGTTCGATTACTGTATTTCCAACCCTCCCTTCGGAATTGACTGGAAGCGGGAGGCCACGGCGGTGGAGGCAGAACATAAGAAGGGTTCCGCTGGTCGCTTCGGTCCCGGCCTCCCCAGCAAAAGCGACGGGCAGATGCTGTTCCTGCTCAACGGTCTGTCCAAACTGAAGCCGGAGGGCCGCATGGCCATCATCCAGAACGGCTCCTCTCTGTTCACCGGGGATGCCAGTTCCGGCCAGTCGGAGATCCGCCGGTATCTGATCGAAAACGACTGGCTGGACGCCATCGTGCAACTCCCCAACGACAGCTTCTACAACACCGGCATCGCCACCTACATCTGGATCATCACCAAGGACAAGCCTTCGGAGCATATCGGGAGGGTCCAGCTCATTGATGCCAGCAAGTGCTATGAGTCTCGCCGGAAGCCCATCGGCAACAAGCGAGTGGACATCACCGAGGCCTGCCGGGAGTTGATTGTCAGGGCCTACGGGGAGTACCGGGACCAGACATGTGAGCGGGAGCTGGAGTCCGGGGCAAAACTCGTCTGCAAGAGCCGGGTGCTGGACAGTGTAGCCCTGGGCTATAACAAGATCACCGTGGAAAGCCCCCTGCTGGATGAGGACGGGAAGAAGGTCCTGAAAAAGGGCAAGCCTGTGGCCGACCCCAAAAAGCGGGACACGGAGAATGTGCCGCTGGACGAGGACATCGATGCATACTTTGCACATGAAGTCCTGCCCTATAACCCGGATGCCTGGATCGACAAGAGCAAGACTAAGGTTGGCTATGAGATTCCTTTCACCCGCACTTTCTACGAGTACAAAGAGATTGAGCCCGCCGACCAGATTGCCAAGCGTATCGAGGAGCATGAGCGTGCCCTGATGCAGAAGCTCCACGACTTGTTTGGGAAGGAAGGTGAGTGAGATGACCCCGGCAAAGGGCTATACGGAGATGAAAGAAAGCGGGATTGAATGGCTGGGAAAAATTCCAAACAATTGGTGTACCATTCGGGTAAAGTATGCATTTAGGATTAAAAAAGTGATTGCAGGTGAACTCGGACATACAGTGTTGTCTGTTACACAAAGAGGGATCAAGCCCAAAGACATGAGCGAAAAAGGACAATTTTCACTGGATTATTCTAAGTATCAACTTGTTGATTCAGGTGACTTTATAATGAATCACATGGATTTACTCACCGGATGGGTTGATATTTCTTGTATGAATGGTGTAACCAGTCCTGACTACCGTGTATTTCAATCGTCTAATCCCGAAAAATATTATCCGGGTTTTTACCGATATGTATTTCAAA
>CAJFUM010000127.1 GCA_904420285.1 uncultured Clostridia bacterium
TCATTCATCAGATAGTCAAGGGAAACTTCCCGTTCCCACCTCCGGCGCAGATTCAAGATTTTATCTATGGCTGCGTGACGAATGACAATCTTGCAAAAGGCGTTAAAGGTGTACTGGATATGCACTTTGTAGGCTTCATCTTCAGTCATGGAAATTCCCCCTTTCTCCCAATAGGGCGTTGCATGGTTTATAGTTGCATTTTTATATCTTAATATGAACAGCCTATAAACTGAAACTAATGCTTTTTGTAATGCCCCATCCAAATAATGCTAAATGTCATAAATAACAGACCTGAACCAATCACTATGATAAACATTGCAGAAAACGGAAACTGTACATTTCCAAACATATAAGTGATTCCATTTTCAGCCGCATATATATCTACAATTTCTTTCGCTGTCATATATGTGCCTTTTACTGTCTGGTCTGTTACATTTTCAAAAGTTGCTATAAGCGGTTCTCTTGTCATCACTCTACGCATAAGCGTTGCACCGTGATGGGCTGGAATGAATGCGAATATTTTTTGGATATTTACAGGAAACATACCTATTGGCAGAAATGCCCCTGTAATAAAGCCAACCAGCGCAGACATAATTCCTGTAAATGTACTGTACAGGCTTACACTTTTTGTCAACATGGCCGCTACAAAGAGTATGCTTGTTGCCGAAAATGTGTTTGCAATAATTAAGCCCGCCATTTCTAAATTGCTCCGCATACTTAACCATTCGCCACCGTTCATTACGATAAATCCCTCTGATAGGAATAGGCAGAGTATATTCATCACAATACCTACAAGAAACGGAGCCAACCAATAACCAACAACCAACTTGTTACGGGCAACCGCACTGACAAGGAAACTGTCTAACCGGTTATCATTGCTGTCCTGTACCATGATTGTAAGTACATTGAGGGGAACTAAGATGCAGTTTATCATCAATACGCCCGCCATTGATGTTGTGTCAACCAGCCAGCGTATATGGGAAAAGTCCATTCCTTCCACTTCGGCGTATACGTTCATCATTCCTTTTGCCATATAGTCACCAAGAAACAGACTGATAAGGATTATGAATAACAGCATATAAACAAAAGAGAACAAAATGGATAATGGGTTTTTCAGATAAAGTTTTATTGTTCTGCCAGTTAATACGCTTATTTCTTTCATTTCGGCACCTCCGTATGACCTGTTACAGTTAAAAATACATCGTCCATATTTCCTTTTATCAATTCAAAATCAAGAAAATCATCTAAGCTGTTTATTATTTTTAGTGCTTCATGGCTATCCTCAATCGAAAGCGAAACATAATCTGCTTTTTGCTTTGCGATGTAGCCCATCGCCCGCAGTTGTTTAATGCCCTCCTCTGAATTTGGAAAACGCAGCTTCAATGTGTCTTTTCCATACTTGCTTTTCAATGTGTCCGGTGTTCCTTCTGCACAAATTCTGCCCTTTTCCAAGATTAATACATTGTCTGCCGCTGCCGCTTCCTCCATGTAATGCGTTGTGAGAAAAACAGTCATTCCCTGCTGCGTCTGCATATCCCGTATCAAATTCCAAATGGCTGTGCGTGTTTGCGGGTCTAACCCTGTTGTCGGTTCGTCCAATATAAGAATTTCCGGCTTGTTTAAAATCGCGCGGACGATTTCACATTTTCGTTTCTGCCCGCCGGATAATTTTCCAAAAGGACGTTTCCAAATATCAGAAAGCCCAAATACATCACGCAGTTCATTGATTCTGCAACGGAGTTCATCACCATACAGCCCTTGAAATCGTGCCCGTGTATTCAGATTATCCTCAACCGTCAATAAATCGTCTAAAACATTGGTCTGAAAAACGACACCTAAACGGCTTCTCACTTTTGCAGCTTCTTTGTCTGTGTCAAAACCGTCTACAATTATGCTGCCGGAAGTTTTCGGGAGCAATGTACAAATCATACTGATTGTTGTGGACTTTCCTGCGCCGTTCGTTCCAAGGAATGCAAACAGTTCACCTTGTTTCACTGTAAAACTGATATTATTTACAGCCACAAACTTATCAAACTGTTTGCACAAATTTTTAATCTCTATGATATTTTTCATTTTGTCACCAACCTTTCTTCCCATATCTTAATACATTACGTTACGTTATTAGCAAGTGGTTTTTAAAAAAATTTCCGGGACTGATACGCCCCGGAATGATACTTTGTTTTGCTCTTTATTCCTGTTTTTGATAATAAATGTTTAAGGCTTCTTCCAAAAATGGTTCTGCCTTTTCAATCAGTTCCCGTTCAGCAGGATTCCACACTTCTCTTTGATTATCAACTGCTAAATAGGCTTGTTCATGATTGGGATTTCCCCCAGTGACTTTTTGCACCATTTCCGCCCATTCCATTGCCAATGTTTGGGCTATTGTTTCGCCGGGCTTTATTCCGGCTTCACTGAATGCTGCCGACTTTATAGAAAGGCGTTTCCATGTGTTGTAAAAGTCCATTACATCATTCAGTGTTTGAAAATGTTCTCGAAAAACTTCTGTCTGTTCATCTGAAAATTTGTAATTCTCCCACATAGAAAGGTCAACCCTACCGAGTGACTGCATAAAAGTTGCTAACAGCGTCCACGGCGGCGTTTTTCCGGCATTAATAATTTCCTGGCTTGCTTCAATGGCGGCAATACTGTTTTGTATATTGTATATTTGGTTGTACAGCATAACTTTTTGTACGGATAATAATTCGGCGGCATTTTTATCTGTTTTAGGTTCAACAAGTATTCTTTTAATTTGATCCAGTGAGAAGCCCAAACCACGATAAAAAATAATATGTTCTAACTTAATCATATCACTTTCTGTGTAAAAACGCCGTCCACCCTCTGTGCGTCCTGATGCCGGAAGAACCCCAATATTGTCATAATGCTGTAAAGTCCGTATCGTAAGCCCGGAAATCTTTGCTACTTCACCTGTACTGATTTGCTTTTTGCCCATGATTTTCACCTCCGGCTTTATCATACCATATTACATAACGTAATGTACAATAAATTCCTCATAAAAAAGAATGAGAGGGATTCCGTAGTCGTCGGAATTGTGGGAATGCGTATAACTGGCTATCTTATGGAATTGTGGGTAACTTTGTTTGCAGGACGTGAGAAAGCTGCATTTTAGCGTTTCCATGTGCTGTGAATAGAGTTATCCATGATTCCATAGCCTGTTATGCACATTTCCCCAATGCTCGTCTTTTGGTCTTTAGCTTCTTTGGTTCGGAATAGTGTGGTACTGGCGCTCTAACTCTTGTTTTCGGTCGCTTGCTTCTTTACCATACATGAGCATTCGCGCCGGGGTTATCGGAGCCGTAGCCCTCCAGCAGGTTGACAACGCCCCACACGCCAAGGCCAGCGCCGAGGGCA